>NZ_CALMHT010000156.1 GCF_937863835.1 uncultured Prevotella sp. | reverse complement strand
TTTTGCGGAAATAGCTCAGTTGGTAGAGCACGACCTTGCCAAGGTCGGGGTCGCGAGTTCGAGTCTCGTTTTCCGCTCTTTTTTATTTGGAAAATACAAATCAATGAATTTATACATAAGATATTTTGACAAGGAGACATTAGTAAGTAATGTCGAAGAGGCTTTGGATTTTCTGGATTCTATTCCCGAAATTGATATGAACCCTGATATTGAGGCTGACATACGCGATTATGCCGATAGCAACGTGTATTATCCGAAGCGGTATAAGATACGTCCACGTGTATACTTTATCATTATCAAGACTGAGGCTTCGACAATGGAGGATTTCAAAGAAAAAAGAGCGGTTCATACGCCTTCACCTGTAGAGAAAAGAGAACTGACGTCCCCTTCGATTGTTCGTCTCAGTGAAGAAAGTGTAGGTTGGTATGAAGGTGAGATTTTGTTTAAGAGAGTGATGCAAGTACCGGGAACGGGAAAGTTTCAATACTTCGATACCCGTTTTGTAGCGGACTGCAAGGCCGTGTCGGGTATAGACTGCTATAACCGTATTATCGAATATCTCCGCAGTCGTGTGGATGACAGAAGTCAGTTCCCGTCTGCAAAAGGTAAGAACTTTAAGTTTCACTATTTAGGTCAGTGTAAGTAATATGAATAAAGTAATGCTCATTGGTAATGTCGGGGTAGACCCTGATGTCCGTTATGTTGACAGTGATGTGGCTGTTGCCACCGTTCGTCTGGCTACGACAGAAAAGGGATATAAGATGCCGAATGGTACCGCGGTGCCAGACCGTACCGACTGGCATAATCTTGTATTTTGGCGTAATCTGGCCAAGATCGTGGAGCAATATGTTCATAAAGGCGACAAACTGTATGTGGAGGGGAAGGTCCGTACACGCAGTTATGATGACAAGCAAGGTATCAAAAGATATGTTACCGAAATATATGTAGATAACATGGAGATGCTTACCCCGAGAGGTTCGTCGTCGCAAACCAATACGCCTTCATCTGCAGAAGTGCATAACCCGGAGCCGGAAGGACAGAACGGGCAGACGACTGATGCAAATGAAAAGCTTCCGTTTTAATCTTATATTATTTGGATTTACAACCCTTAGTTGAAGCCCTGCAGGGTGTAACATTAGAAAGCCCTTCCTTAGGGGTCGTATTAACAGCCATACTGACTGTTATATTGATATTAGTGTCCGGTTTTGCAAGTGGTTCGGAGATATCTTTTTTTTCATTGACACCGACGGATATAGACGAACTGGATGCCGACAAGAATGAGAAGGATGCCAAGATCATCAGTCTGCGTGCCGATTCGGAACGGACATTGGCGACGATTCTGATTACGAACAATTTCGTCAATGTCACCATTATCATGCTCTGCAACTATATATTCGCGAGTATCATCGATTTCGGTTCAGCCTATTGGTTGCAGTTTATCTGTATCACCATACTTCTTACTTTTATCCTGTTGCTTTTCGGCGAAATCATGCCTAAGGTATATTGCGCCCAGCGCCCCCTGCGTTTCTGCAGGAAGGCTGTCAACGGTATATTGTTCCTGCGCAAGTTGTTCTGGCCTCTCGAAACGATATTGCTCCGCAGTGGTATACTGGCCCAGAAGGTGGTGCAGAAAGAAAACCATGTGCTGAGCGTCGACGATCTGGAACAGGCTCTGGAACTGACCGACAAGAATGATATCAGGAATGAGCAGAAGATGCTGCAGGGTATCATCCGTTTCGGTGACGAGACGGCGAAAGAGATCATGACATCACGTCAGGATGTCGTGGACCTGGACTTCAGATGCACCTTCCCGGAGGTACTGAAATGCATCGTAGACAACAATTATAGTCGTATACCTGTATATCAGGACAATACCGACAATATCCGGGGTATCCTGTACATCAAGGATCTGCTGCCACATCTCACCAAACCGTCTACATTCAGATGGCAGTCGCTGATACGTCCTCCATACTTTGTACCGGAGACGAAGAAGATAGACGACCTGCTGCGCGAGTTTCAGGAGAACAAGGTACATATCGCCATCGTCGTTGACGAGTTCGGCGGTACCAGCGGTATTGTGACCCTGGAGGATATACTGGAAGAGATTGTGGGTGAGATCAATGACGAGTATGACGAAGAAGAGAAAAACTATGTGCGTCTGAACCAGAACACCTATCTTTTTGAAGGAAAGACGCTGCTGAGCGATTTCTATAAAGTACTGAAACTGGACGACGAAATATTCGAAGATATAGAAGGCGACGCTGATACACTCGCCGGACTGATGCTTGAACTGAAAGGTGATTTCCCGAAGATACACGAAAAACTGGAATACGGTAATTTTATTTTTGAGATTATGGAACTGGATGAGCGCCGTATCAGTAAGGTTAAGGTGATTATCAGGGAAACAAAGTCGGACGACCAGTCGGACAACGAGAATAACACAGAATCATAATGGCACTCGCAAGTATCCGTCATTTCACATCTGATACGCAGTTGGGCTTATGGAACATCACGGAATCACCGGATGAACTGTTGGCATCATATCCTTGTTTGTCAGTATACAGAGAAGATATCGCCAAGTATCATTCCGACAGTCGCAAGAAGGAATATCTTGCCGTGAGGGTGCTGCTTGTTATGATGACGGGCGACAACAGTCTGCGCATTACCCATGACGACAACGGGCGACCGCTGCTCAGTGACGGACGGAACATCAGTATCAGTCATACCCGTGGATATGCCACACTGATTCTGTCGGATGAGAATGCGGCGGTGGATATAGAATACCGTTCGGACCGGGTGGCACGCATCGCACATAAGTTTATCCGCGAAGACGAGAAGGCGGATGATGTCATATCGCAACTGATACACTGGTCGGTCAAGGAAAGTGTATACAAATATTTCTCGGCAGACCATCTCGAATATTTCGATATGCGGTTACACCCTCTGGATCGTAAGGAGGAAGGGACCGTCATGGTAGACAACCTCAAAGGCGGTCGGACGGTTGCTGTGCGTTATGAGGTGACAGAAGATTATGTGATTAGTTTCGTTTATGGGAAGTAAGGTAGTGGACATGACGACAGGTTCGCCTGCCCGTCATATATTGAGTTTTGCAGTGCCGTTGATATGCGGCTATATGCTACAGCAGATGTATCTTATCATCGATGCCGCCATCGTGGGTCGGTTTATCGGTGTCGGAGCATTGGCGGCGGTAGGAGCCAGTACCTCCATCACATTCCTCATCTTGGGTTTCTGCAACGGTTGCTGTTCAGGATTCGCCATCCCCATCGCACAGTCGTTCGGGGCGCGCGACTATGCGGCCATGCGCAGTTATGTATACAATTCGATACGGTTGTCGGTCATCATCGCCGTCGTATTGACGATACTGATGTCATTGTTATGTACACCTATCTTACAACTGGTGGAGACACCGAAGGATATATTTGGCGATGCCTATAAATTCCTGCTCATCACCTTCTTCACCATTCCGTTTATCATCGCATACAATTTACTATCCGGTTGGATGCGCTCGTTGGGTAACAGCAGAGTGCCCTTCTATTTCCTTGTACTCTCGTCACTGATCAACATCATACTCGACTTTATATTGATCGTAGGATATAAGGCAGGGGTAGAGGGAGCCGCCTTCGCCACCATGATATCACAGGCGCTCGCAGCCTACTGGTGCTATATGTATATCCGGAAAAAGATGCCAGTACTATTGCCTAAGGCGGAAGAACGCAACTATCAGAAAACCAAAGTGCTGACCCTCTTGAACAACGGTATCCCCATGGGACTGCAGTTTTCTATCACCGCCATCGGTATCATTATGCTGCAACGCGCCAACAATGCGTTGGGAACACTCTACGTGGCCACCTTCGTGGCATCGTTGAGAGTGAAATATTTCTTCACCTGTGTATTGGAAAACCTAGGTGTGGCCATGGCGACATACTGTGGACAGAACCTGGGAGCCCGCAAGATACAACGTATTGTCATGGGTATACGGTCGTCACTGAAAATATCCGTCGTATATGTAGCGGCAAGTGTCGTCATCATGTATTTCTTCGCAAAGGATTTCACCTATCTTTTTGTCGATTCATCACATACCGACATCGTAAACAATGCGACGATGTACCTACAGATAAACAGTTATTTCTATCTGTTGCTCGGTATACTCACCATCTTCAGATACAGTATACAAGGTTTGGGGTACAGCAATCTGTCGATGTGTTCGGGCGTAGCTGAAATGATAGCCCGTACAGGAGTCAGTTTATGGCTCGTTCCCGCATTGGGATTCTTCGGCGTATGTCTGGGAGACCCCGTAGCCTGGTTGTTCGCAGATTTGTTCCTGATTCCCGCATTTATCATTTTATATCACCATATAAAGACGAAATATCAAAAATAAGCATTATATTTGTAATGTGATAAAGAAAGTCGTTATCATATTGCTCTTGATGTCTGCCACATTATCGAGTGCGCAGAACATATTGAATGATAGTCTTGCCGGTGACAGCAGGATTATAAGGAAAGCCAATTGGATAAAAC
This sequence comes from uncultured Prevotella sp., assembly GCF_937863835.1. Lineage (GTDB taxonomy): Bacteria > Bacteroidota > Bacteroidia > Bacteroidales > Bacteroidaceae > Prevotella. Next base: position 25,954 of record NZ_CALMHT010000156.1, on the reverse strand, counting down.
GTACAGCGGATTATATATTAGACAAGCGCGACAACCACAGTCTTACGATTACAGATACGACGTATATGAAGCGTGTGCCCGAGCGGTTGAGGTTGAAGACCAACATCAATGCTTCGGGAACTTTCATGATAATCAGAGCGAACCGTGGAGACGTCAGTTATGAAACGAGACTGTCCGCCCAGAATAAGTATACCCTCAGTCTTGTCGCCTGTTACCGGGGCATCGCTTTAGGTATCGCTTTAAATCCGTCCCATCTCATAGGTAACAACAAAGATTACGAATTCAATATCAATGCTTACGGCAACAGAATAGGCGGTGATATCAGTTACCAGTATGCCAATACCTATACGGGCGAGGCAAAACGTTCGGAAATGACTGTGGATATCCCTGCCGGTATGGTGCATCAGAATATGTTTATCATGAATCTGTATTTCGTATTCAACTCGCGTCGGTTTTCCTATCCGGCAGCATTCAGTCAGTCGTGGATTCAGCGGAAGAGCGCCGGCAGTTTTATGTTAGGCATTTCGTATATCAACGGCGTGATACAATCAGACAAAGACGATGAACTGGGAACGACGGCCACACATCTGCATTTGCGTTATGGAGGGATAGGAGCCGGTTACGGATATAACCTGGTGCTGCATAACAACTGGCTTATCCATTTGTCCTCGTTGCCCGAACTGCTGATACATACACACAGTCGTCTATTCATTAATAACGAAGAGCAGAAGATGCCGTACCGTTTCCCCAATATCATCGTCATCGGCCGTATAGCTGTCGTGCATCATTTCGGCAAATACTTCGCAGGTTTGTCATGTATCGTGAACAATATGGCAATAGGCGACCGCGACGAGTTGCATCTCTTGAATACAAAATGGCGCGGCCGTCTATTCTTTGGCGTTAAAATTTAATCTCTATTTTTCTTGCAGTTGTTTTAATATCCTGGCCGAATCGGTTGCAAGTAGTGTGACTGCCCCTGCCAGTATGACGATGTCCTTGATGACCAGTCTGCCGGCTCCGCTTAGCAGAGGGAAACCATACTCCCCGCTGCCCAGGTTGGGTACCCAACATTCCGGTGTCGTGACGAGGAAGGATAATGTGCCTATCGTCATGATGATACACAGTACATCGCCAACGATGCCGATGCGGGGGAAGAAGATTCCCAGGAATGTCAGTATACCTATGGACATGATCAATATTCCGAGTCCTTTGGCGAATGTATAGGTATGATTGCTTTCGTGCCAAGTCCTGTTAGCCAGTACCAGTTCACCTTCTTTGTTCTTATGCTGTTTGTATTCGGGAGCGTCTTTGGCATAGAAGAAACTCATAAAAGGACTGTTAGCGACGAACGGTACGATACCGTCGGCTTCATAATGTGCAAATTTGAGTCCGCCTATCCATACGAATACGACAAGGACACCTACGCGGATCAAGTTGATACCGACTCCTTTTAAGTTGGCTCCGAGTGTGAGCAGTGCAATGATTTTCTCTTTCATAATCAAATAAATATTTAGTTATTAATTGTTATGCAAAGATACGTCGTTGTACCGCTATCAGCGATAGCTATAATTCCGTTCTACTTGGCAATTTTTCCCGATTACCTATTTTACAATCACTTTTTTGTATCCATTGGTACCTACAGCCTTGACGATATACATACCGGAATGGTTGAAACTGTAACTGAAATGATCGCCGCCGACTAGTGTTCTGGAGAATATCAGTCTACCGGTCTCATCAACTATGATCAATGGTTTACCGGCATATTCTTCTGTCGCAGTGATGGTAATGTCGCCTGATGTGATAAGAGGATAAACATTGAGATAACCCGCATCCCTGTCGGTAACGGCATTGATACCTGTCGCCTTGCTGGCGGAGAATACAAAGTCGCCGTAGAGGTCGTTGACAACGCAGGCAGATGTAAATGTATTCAAATCGAAATTGTTGCCGTCGCGAAGCATACTCAAGGCAAAATTGTCTATATAACTACCTAATATTGTAGAATAGTAAAACTTAATCTTGTTTGCGAACGCAGGACTTTTTGCAAACAGCGCATCTATCACTCTGTAGCCCCCCGCATCAATACTGTCGGTGATGCCCTGTTCTGGTGTGCACAGATCGTCAGTGTATTTCAGGTTCTCATTACCTTCACTGGCAGTGAAGTAGATTGTCGTCGCAACATCTTTCAAGTTCAGATAAACAAGAGATGAAATAGTATCTGCTGTAATCGTAAATCCTGCGTAAGTGTTCAAGTCATCACTGGAACTGATGCCAAGCGTAAGTTTTGCTAAGTTATGAATGGTCGTACCCGGTGTGTTGATAGCATCAATAATCGTCTGCCATTTACTGTTTACCACCGAGGATATCATAGATTTATTGACCAGATGGGCCAGTGCCTCGTGTGATTTCTCCTGCAGATCAGGAGCGGAAGTGATTGCCTTGATGTTTTGCGTGTTGACATGCAGCAGCATATTGCCGTTGGCACTGGTGTTGATGGTCAACATTCGGTAAGGACATGGGTAACTGATGGTGGAACCGAGACTGAAGTCGATCAGGGAGTCGGTCTTTTCTGTGTTGTATACCATGGCATTGTCTGTGATATGGACATGTCCCGAGAAAACGGTATGGATACCCGCTTTCATCAGTAGATCGCATACACTGTCAGATTTCTCGACGACGAGACTACTTCCGACGTATGTGTCTTCATCGTTGAAATGCGGCATGACCGAGTGGTGCATCATCATAATCACCTGTTTGCCGGCCTGTCTGGCTTTGGTAGCCTGTTCAGTGATCCATGTCAGCGTCTCGTTTTTTATCTTACCGTTGCTGTCCATATTGGAACTTGTGTTGTTGTAGTATTCGTTGTCGTCTACGCCCAGTACGACAAGTCCTGACAGCGGTTCATTGGCGTAACTCAGAGAGTTGGCGTCTCTTGCCGATGTGTCGCCATAACCATAGTCCTTATATAATGTGGCAAATTCGTCAGCTGTGATATTCTCGGCTTTGGATGTCTTGTCGCCGTCATAATACAGCGCATTCGGATTACTGACATCATGGTTACCCGGTATAACGAGCACCTTGATACCTTCTTTCACTATTTTATCCAATGTACTGACGACCAGTTGGTGACTTAGTTTTTCACCGTTGCATGTCAAGTCGCCCGTGATAAGAACCAGGTCAGGTTTCCGTTTCAGGATTGTATCTTTCAACGCCTGGAATATCTCGTTACTGTACTGAAGCAGTTTACGGTCACTGTTCAACGTGCTTTGGAAAGCCGTGCCGTCGCTTTTCAGCAGATCCGGACTCATCACATGGATATCGCTCATGACGAATATATTCTTATCACCTTTCACAACAGGATACTCCTGTACGACAAATGTGATGGAAGTACCTTTCTCTACTTTACCGTCGATACATTTTACGGTATAGGTGGCTGGTTCGAGACCGGTTCCCATATCGAGTGTCCCCGTAAAGTCTCCGTTACTGTTCTTGTCAGGCTCGCGCATCGTCTTGAGCGGTTGAACGGCCAGATCTTTATACACCCATACGTATGCAGAGGCTGGGACGTCTTTGCAACTGATTTTTACATCTTCGCCGGTGGCAAACACACTTTTTTCGACAGAAAAGGTTTGAGCTTCCGTCGTACCCGAATATAATAATGATATAAGAGTAACACTGATATAAAATAGAATCTTTTTCATCATTTACAATAAATAGTTTAATCCTGTTGATTACTTAGTGTTTGCAAATATACAAAAATAAAATAAAACGGCTCATATTAGGAGCAAAAAAATCATTTTATGAACGGTTTGGCGATAATATCCTCCGCATTCCGTATGCTGTCGTCGGTGGGAACGGGGATATCTTTCAACGTATACGGTATACCCAGTTGTTCCCACTTATAAACACCCAGGGTGTGATAGGGGAGAACCTCCACTTTCTGTACATTGTCCAGTGTAGCGATGAAATCGTGCAGTCGGTGCAGGTATCCGTCATTGTCGGTAATGGTAGGTACCAGCACGTGTCTTATCCATACCGGTTTATGGATATCCGAAAGATAACGGGCGCAGTCGAGAATATTCTTATTATCCCATCCGGTGAGTTTCCGATGTTCGTCGGAGTCAATATGTTTTATATCCAGTAAGACAAGATCGGTGTATTGCATCAGGGTGTTGAACCGGGAAAAGAACGGTTCATCACGTCTGAACGGTTGCGCCGACGTATCCAGTACCGTGTTGATTCCCATCTGTTTCGCTTTACGGAACAGGTCGACAAGAAAATCCATTTGCAGTAGGGCCTCACCGCCACTGACGGTAATGCCACCTTTCTTTCCCCAGTAACTGCGGAACCTGACCGCCTGCGCCAGCAGTTCGTCGGCCGTGCGCATATCCTCTGAGTCACGATTCCATGTATCGGGATTATGACAGTAGCGGCATCTCATGGCACACCCTTTGAGAAAAATCACAAAACGGATACCCGGTCCGTCAACCGAACCGAACGATTCTATCGAATGTATAGCACCTTTGATCATGTTCGTATAAACTGAAAAAGGCGATTGCCGACTACAGAGGTAGCTGACAATCGCCTTATGTTACTTTAAGACAGTCTTTCGTGAGCCTGTCTTGCTATGACATCTTCCTGCTGTTCTCTGGTCAGGTCGATAAACTTGACAGCATATCCGCTGACACGGATGGTAAAGTTGGCATATTCCTCTTTCTCAGGATGATTCATCGCATCGATCAGTTTGTCGATACCGAATACATTCACATTGAGATGGTGGGCACCGCGGTCGAAATAACCATCCAATACACCGGTCAGTGTCTCTATCTGTTCGTCCTGGTTATGACCAAGGGCGGACGGACTGATTGTCTGTGTGTTGGAAATGCCGTCGAGGGCATATTCGTAAGGCAACTTAGCCACTGAATTGAGCGAAGCCAGCAGTCCGTTCTTCTCCGCACCATAAGATGGGTTGGCTCCTGGAGAAAGCGGAGTGGCACCGCGGCGGCCGTCGGGAAGGTTAGGTGTATACTTACCATAAACGAGATTGGATGTGATTGTCAGAATACTTGTCGTAGGTTCTGCGTCGCGGTAAGTCTTATACTTCTTGATCTTTGTAATAAATGTCTTCAGCAACCAGACAGCGATATCGTCGGCACGGTCGTCGTCATTACCATAACGTGGAAATTCACCTTCCGGTTTATAGTCGACGATAAATCCCGTCTCGTCACGAATCAGTCTGACGGTCGTATATTTGATAGCGCTCAGAGAATCCACCACATGAGAGAATCCTGCTATACCCGTAGCGAAAGTACGACGCACATCCGTATCGATGAGAGCCATCTCGGCAGCCTCGTAGAAATACTTGTCGTGCATATAGTGGATGAGGTTGAGCGTGTTCACGTAAATGCCAGCCAACCAGTCCATCATCTGGTCAAAACGCGGCATCACATCCTCATATTTCAGTACATCGCCTGTGATAGGACGGAATCCAGGGGCACACTGCTCACGTGTTTTCGCATCCACACCACCATTGATGGCATACAACAGACATTTGGCCAAATTGGCACGGGCTCCGAAGAATTGCATCTCCTTACCCGTCTGTGTAGCCGACACGCAACAGCAGATTGAATAATCGTCACCCCAGACAGGGCGCATCACATCATCATTCTCATACTGGATACTGCTCGTCACGACAGATATCTTAGAAGCATATTTCTTAAAAGTCTCAGGCAGACGTGAACTGTACAGTACGGTGAGGTTCGGTTCGGGAGACGGTCCCATGTTCTCAAGTGTATGCAGGAAACGATAGTCATTCTTGGTTACCATCGAACGACCGTCCTGACCGATGCCGCCCACTTCGAGTGTGGCCCAGACAGGATCGCCGGAGAACAGTTCGTTGTAAGAAGGTATGCGGGCAAACTTGACCATGCGGAATTTCATGACCAGATGGTCGATGAGTTCCTGTGCCTGAGCCTCTGTGATCACACCGTTCTGCAGGTCTCTCTGAATATATATATCAAGGAACGTAGACACACGACCGACAGACATCGCCGCACCATTCTGTGTCTTCACGGCAGCCAGATAACCGAAATACAACCACTGTACAGCCTCTTTGGCGTTGCTGGCGGGTAGGGAGATGTCGAAACCGTAACTGGCAGCCATCTGTTTCATACCGTTGAGCGCCTTGATCTGCATGGCAATCTCCTCGCGCAGGCGTATCACCTCGTCGGACATCGTTCCACTGCCGGCGTTGGAATGGTCTTCCTTCTTCTTAGCGATGAGGAAGTCGATACCGTAAAGAGCGATACGGCGATAGTCGCCGACGATACGTCCTCGGCCATAAGTATCAGGCAGTCCGGTGAGTATGTGGTTGTGGCGCACCGTCTTCATCTCGTCCGTATACGCATCAAAGACAGCCTCGTTGTGTGTCTTGTGGTAATCGGTGAATATCTTATGTATTTCAGGATCGGGAGTGTAACCGTATGTTGAACAAGCCTGTTCGGCCATCTTGATACCTCCGTAAGGCATGAAGGCGCGCTTCAGCGGTTTATCGGTCTGCAGACCCACAATCTGTTCCAGCTCTTTGGTATTCTCTCCGATATATGCGGCACCGTAAGAAGTAAGACTGGAAACGACCTTCGTTTCCATATCCAGTACACCACCTTTGGCACGTTCCTCTTTCTGCAGTGCCTGTAGCATCCCCCAGAGTGTGTCGGTTGCGGCGGTAGGACCTTCGAGAAAGTTCTCATCACCGTCATAAGAAGTGTAATTGTTTTGAATAAAGTCTCTTACATTGATTTCCTGTGTCCAGAGAGTACCATTGAATCCCTGCCATTGTTGTTTGTTCATTTGTAAAATTTGTTATTGTGAATAAATCTTCTTTTGTTTGAGGCTGCAAAGGTACGATTATTTTTCGACTTATCTTTCGGTTCTATGGATATTTTGTGCTATATTTGCACAGAAAATTCATTGCACCGTGAATATCAAAGGGATAGACAATCAGGGATGGACGAGTAAAGAATAAATAACAGCGTATGGAACAGTCAGATATATTGGATAAACTGGATAAGAAGGGCGTCAGACCGACCGCCAACCGCATACTGGTACTGAAAGAACTGGGTAACGTATCAGGACCGGTCAGTCTGTCGGACCTTGAAGACAGATTGCCCAATATGGATAAATCAAGTATATTCCGTGTCCTCGCTTTATTCATGGAACACGATGTGGTGGATTCTTTTGAAGACGGGAGAGGCATGCTCAATTATGAACTGTGTGAGAGCGAGGGCAAATGCAACCATTCCGATGCCCATATACATTTCTATTGCGAGAGATGCCACAGATCCTATTGCCTGAAAGATGTACCTCTTTCGGATATCGAACTGCCTGAGGGTTTCGTGCCGCATTCCATTTCATTTGTCATCAACGGTGTGTGTCCGGAATGCAGAAAACGGCAGTAGTTTTATATTTTCGGTCTACTTTCGCATACCTTTGTGGATTTTTTCGTAACTTTGCGCCAAAAGTAAAGTGGAATGGCTGATATGAAAAAAATAACAGTGAAGGAAAATGTTCTGATGGCAGCAGCCGCAGACGGTATGGATGCGTTTATGGATGTGTTCGTGAATGCCATCAATGGTGCTATCGGTGGTGAACTGAATGCCGACAATATGGGTCAGTTGAATGCCGACCAGACCACCTTGCTCGCCTATAAGACGGTGCGCGACGAGGTGATGGACGGAGGATTCGTACAGTTGATCCACAACGGTTATGGCGGTTTCATATTCGTCAACCCATTTGCCAAGATGATGAGAGCATGGGGACTGCGCGACCTTTCCAAACTGATTTTCGATGCCAGTCACCTGTATAAGAAATATGGTAAAGAGATAGAGCAAGACTGCACCGATGAGGAGTTTATGGCCCTGTTTGAGAAATTCCCTGAATTCGATGATATGGATGATGAGTTTGTGGAAAATGAAGAGCAGTGGACGGAAGGTGTGGCCAGATATATAGATGAGAATTTGGAAAAATTTGCAGAGATAGAAAAGGAAGATGAATAAGACAGAAGAACAATTAAGGAAAAAAAGTCCTATCAACATAAAAAACAAGAAAGCATCGTTTGATTATTTCTTTCTCGAGACCTTTACGGCGGGAATCGTACTGACAGGTACGGAGATCAAATCTATCCGTCTGGGCAAGGCTTCGCTGGTGGATACTTTCTGTTATATCAACAACGGTGAGGTCTGGGTCAAAGGGATGAATATCAGTCCTTACTTCTACGGTTCGTATAACAACCATGAGAGTAAGCGCGACCGCAAGTTGTTGCTTACCAAAAAGGAGATACGCAAACTGGTGGCCGAAACCAAACAGGTGGGTGTGACCATTGTGCCCACACTGGTGTTTATTGACGACCATGGCAGGGCGAAAATGGACATCGCGCTGGCTAAAGGTAAGAAGGAATTTGACAAGCGGCAGACATTGAAGGAGAAAGAGGACAGAAGGGAAATGGACAGAGCGGTGAAGCATTTTTAAAATAACAATAAGGTAGGGTATTAGTATGACAATAGAAGAGGTAATAAAAGAACGGATTCTGATTCTTGACGGTGCCATGGGCACAATGATACAGGCTTATCATCTGACCGAGGATGATTTCAGAGGTGCAGACTTTAAACTTGCAGAGGGACAGATGAAGGGAAATAATGACATGCTCAATATAACTCGTCCCGATGTGATAGCGGATATTCACCGCAAATATCTCGTGGCGGGTGCTGATATCATTACAACCAATACGTTCAGCAGTCAACGGATATCCGAGGCTGATTATCATCTTGAGGCGGAGAGCAGACGGATGGCTCTGGAAGGTGCGCGTCTGGCGCGTAAGATGGCCGACGAATACAGTACAACTGAAAAACCGAGATTCGTCGCCGGTTCGGTGGGACCGACCAACAAGACCTGTTCTATGAGTCCGGATGTCAGTAACCCTGCTGCAAGGGACATCACCTACGACCAGTTGTTCGATGCTTATTACGAACAGATGGATGCCCTGATAGAGGGTGGGGTGGATACCATATTGATAGAAACGATATTCGACTCGCTTAACGCGAAGGTGGCTATAGACGCGGCAACGACGGTGATGCGCGACAGAAATGTACATTTGCCTGTCATGCTGTCGGTAACGGTCAGCGACTTGGCCGGCAGGACACTCAGCGGACAGACGCTCGAGGCTTTCCTTGCCAGTGTCAGTACGTATGATATATTCTCTGTCGGACTCAACTGTTCTTTCGGTGCCAGACAGATGAAACCTTTTCTGGAACAACTTGCTTCAAAAGCACCTTATTATATATCGGCGCATCCTAATGCAGGACTGCCCAACAGTATGGGCCTCTATGATGAAACAGCCGAATCGATGTCGCCTCAGATCGGCGAGTTTATCGATGAAGGACTTGTCAACATCGTAGGTGGCTGTTGCGGTACCACCGATGAATTTATCGCAAGATATGTGCCGTTGGCTAAAGGCAAGACACCGCACCAGCCGATGGAAAAGTCGAAAACCTTATGGCTTAGTGGACTCGAACTGATGGATGTGACGCCCGAAGTGCACTTTGTCAACGTGGGTGAACGCTGCAACGTGGCGGGTTCGCGCAAGTTTTTGCGACTCGTTAAGGAAAAGAATTACGAGGAAGCCATATCCATAGCCCGCAAACAGGTATCAGACGGCGCTCTGGTTATCGATGTGAATATGGATGATGCCCTGTTGGACGCCAAAGTCGAAATGGTCAATTTCCTCAATATGATTGCCGCTGAACCGGATATCGCGAAGGTACCGGTCATGATAGATTCGTCTAAATGGGATGTGATAACAGCCGGACTGAAATGCTGTCAGGGAAAGAGTATCGTAAACAGTATATCCCTGAAAGAAGGAAAAGATGTCTTTGTCAGTCATGCAAAGGATGTAAAACGCTATGGAGCTGCGGTCGTCGTGATGTGTTTCGATGAAGAAGGGCAGGCCACAACGTATGAGCGGCGTATTGAGATTGCCAGGCGTGCTTATGATATACTGGTTGACGAAGTGGGTTTCAATCCTCTTGATATCATATTCGACCCTAATGTTCTTGCTATCGCCACCGGTATGGAGGAACATAACAACTATGCACTTGATTTCATACGTGCCACCGGATGGATCAGAACTCATCTTCACGGCGCTCATGTCAGTGGTGGGGTCAGTAATCTCTCTTTCTCGTTCAGAGGCAACAACTATATACGTGAGGCTATGCATGCCGTATTCCTCTATCATGCCATTCAGAAAGGTATGGACTTCGGAATTGTAAACCCGGCAACTAAAGTGATTTACAGTGATATACCTCAAGCAGAACTTGAAATATTTGAAGATGTGATTCTCAATCGTAAACCCGATGCTTCGGAACGACTTATAGAACTCGCGGATAAGATCAAGGCTGAACAGGAGGCACTGAAAGAAGGCGGCGACCGAACGGCTACCGTCAAAGAGAACAACGAGAAGGTCAATGCCTGGCGCAAGGAGCCGTTGGATGGCAGACTGGAATATGCGTTGATGAAAGGTATCGGCGACTATATGGATGAAGACATCCATGAAGCCCTTCGGCAATACGACCATGCCGTGCAGATTATAGAAGGTCCGCTCATGGCCGGTATGAACAAAGTGGGAACGCTGTTCGGTGAGGGTAAGATGTTCTTGCCGCAGGTTGTCAAGACAGCACGAACCATGAAACAGGCTGTGGCTATATTGCAACCGTATATCGAACAAGAAAACGCAGGCGGTTCCTCGAAAGCCGGCAAGGTGCTGCTCGCCACGGTCAAAGGCGATGTGCACGACATCGGAAAGAATATCGTGAGCGTCGTCATGGCATGCAATAATTATGACATCATCGATATGGGAGTTATGGTGCCAGCCGAACAGATCGTGAAAAAAGCGAAGGAGGAGAATGTTGACATTGTAGGACTCAGTGGACTGATTACGCCGAGTCTGGAAGAAATGGTGCATGTAGCGCAGGAGTTGAGAAAAGCCGGACTGGATATACCGATCATGATCGGCGGTGCCACGACCAGCGAACTCCATGTGGCTCTGAAGATAGCCCCCGTATACGGCGGACCCGTGGTATGGATGAAAGATGCCAGTCAGAATGCTTTGATAGCAGCCCGACTGCTCAATGAAAAGAATGACATAAAACATTCGCTTGATGATAAATACGAGCGTATGAGAGATGATTATAAAGAAGAACAGCAGAAAATCATATCAATAGAAGAGGCCAGAAAGAATAAACTGGATTTGTTTAATGAGTAGTAATTTAAGGTAATATGGATGACGTAAAAAACATTGTTTTTGATCTTGGTGGAGTGATTATGACAATAGACCAAAATCAAGCAGTAAGCAGATTTAAGGAGATTGGACTCACGGAAGCGGAATCATATCTTGACCCGTATACCCAAACGGGTGTTTTCGGAGAACTCGAAGAGGGACTGATTACGGCGGAAGATTTCAGAAGAGAACTGAGTGAAATAATAGGTAAGGATTTGTCTTTCGACGAGTGCGAATATGCATGGCGTGGATATTGTAAAGAATTGCCGCAGAGAAACTTGGATGCGCTCGTTAAATTAAAACAAGAAGGATACAGACTGATTCTCCTTTCTAATACTAATCCCTTTATGATGCATTGGGCCCTGAGCGATCAGTTTGACCGGAACGGTCATTCGTTGAATGATTATTTCGATGCTTTATATCTCAGTTACCAAAACAGAATGATGAAGCCCAATGAACATTTCTTCCGGAAAATGATGATGTCGGAGAAAATTCTACCGCAAGAGACACTATTTGTCGATGACGGTCCACGCAACGTGGCTGCGGCAAGTGAACTGGGTATACATACCTTCTGCCCGGTGAACGGTGCCGACTGGACAGAAGATATCTATCATTATTTGCGATAGAACGCTTCGGCTTTTTCCAAATCGGCCGGTGTGTCGATACCGATCGTCTCCACGTCGGTCAGTCCCACTTTGATGCGGTAACCGTTCTGTAGCCAGCGCAACTGTTCCAGACTTTCCGCTTTTTCCAGACTTGACTGCGGCAGACCCGTTATCTCATCAAGAACATGACGGCGATAGGCATACAGTCCGATATGCTTTAAGAAAGGATAAGAATCAATCCATTCGTCGGTCGCCTTACCCCGGATAAAAGGTATGATGCTGCGGCTGAAATACATGGCATAGCCGTTGTTGTCGACAACAATCTTGGGCGAATTAGGGTTCTCTATCGCCTCGAATCCCATCTCTTTGGTAAACGGTTTGCCGAGTGTGGCAATCTGTGTATTTTCATCATCGAAGCAAGAACAGACCGTGCGAATCTGTGATGCCTGGATAAAAGGTTCATCACCCTGTATGTTGATAACCACATCATAATCGCCCCCGATCTTCTGTACAGCCTCTTCGATTCTGTCCGTTCCACTTTTGTGATTGGCGGAAGTCATGACGACCATACCTCCGAACGATTTGACCGTATCGAAAATACGCTGATCGTCGGTAGCCACATATACATCATCAAGAACAGACTTCACCTGTTCGTAAACTCTCCGGATGACCGGTTTACCAGCTAACATAGCCAATGGTTTACCCGGGAAACGGGTAGATGCATAGCGGGCTGGGATAATTCCTATAAATTTCATTGCTTTATTAAGTTTATCGTCGCAAAGTTACGCAAAAGATACAATTTATCAGTTAAAAAATCTAATTATTTTTGTAGTCTTATAGTTTTTTGCTAATTTTGAAAATGAAAATTACAAAACAATGAAATTCAATCTGAAAACTATCATAATACTCCTGTCATTATTCCCTCTTACTGTGCTGGCGCAGAAGATATCTCTAGGTTCATGCACCACGAAGGACGGAGGGGAATATAAGGGTGAACTGTTGGCCGGAAAGCCGAACGGGAAAGGTAATGCCGTGTATAAGAACGGTGATACCTACGAAGGTGAATATGTGAAAGGGAAACGTCAGGGTTATGGCGTATATTCGTTTTCCGACGGAGAGAAATACGAGGGACAATGGTTTCAGGACCAGCAGCACGGTCAGGGTACTTATTATTTCATGAACAATAATAAATATGTAGGATTGTGGTTCCGTGATTATCAGCAGGGACATGGTGTCATGTACTATTATAATGGTGACAAATACGAAGGTAACTGGTTGCAGGACCATCGAAGCGGCAAAGGGAAATACACTTTTGCCAGTGGCGCTTTCTATGAAGGCGAATGGAAAAACGACCAGAAGAGTGGTAAGGGATTCTATGATTGGGGCGACGGATCCACATACGACGGTATGTGGGCAAACAACCAGCGTTCCGGACGGGGAACCTTCCATTATGCCGACGGCGACGTGTATGTAGGCGACTGGACCAATGATATACAGAACGGGAAGGGCATCTATAAGTTCCAGAACGGTGATGTATACGAAGGTGATTATGTGCAGGGTGAACGTACCGGTGAAGGAATCTTCAAATATGAAAACGGAGACAGATATACAGGTCATTTTCTGGAAGGTAATAAAGACGGCGATGGTTCGCTGGTCTGGAAGAACGGTAATACATATACAGGCGAATGGAAAAATGACAAGCCCAACGGTCATGGTAAGTTGACCATGAAGAATGGTGATGTCTTCGAAGGAGAATTCAAGAACGGAACCATCGAAGGTGAAGGTATTGCTCATTATGTAGACGGATGGAAGTTTAAGGGCACGTTCAACAACGGAAAGAAAAACGGTCAGGCCATAGAGGAAGACAAAGACGGCAAACGTTTTGAAGGCACTTACAAGAACGATGTGAGAGACGGAAAATTCGTGGAGAAAGACCGTAACGGTAATATAACCGCCAAAGGTGAGTATACCAACGGACGCAGAATACTGGATAAGTAAAAACAAATACAATAATATAATAACAACTACTAATTAAAATAATAAGATTATGGTAATAGACACATTAGAAAATCTGAGTAAATATGTATCGCTCAACCCTCTTTTTGAGCAGGTCGTAAACTTTATCAATAGTCATGATCTCAGTAATATGGAAAATGGTATACATAAGATAGACGGCGATGATTTGTTTGTTAATATAACGACAGCCAAAGGCAAAGATCCTTATGACGCGATACTGGAGACACACATCCAGATGATCGACATCCAGGTTCCGCTGAACACACCTGAAACTTACGGATATACACCATTGAACAATTTACCTGAAGCAGAATATAACAGTGAGAAAGATATCACGAAATACGAAGGACCCGCAGAAAGTTTTGTAACATGCAGTCCCGGTATGTTTGCCATCTTCTTTCCACAGGATGGACATGCGCCATGTATTTCTACAGAACCCGAAATACACAAGGCCATATTCAAAGTCCGCGTAAAATAACTAACTAAAATCGCTTTCAATTATGAGTGAAAAAACGACGAAAGCAAAAACGACCTCAAAGTCTAAACCAGTAGAGATGCCCAAACACATCGGTATCGTTGCTAGTGATCCCTGGCTTGAACCGTTTGAGGATGCTATCAAAGGGCGTCATGATCATGCCTTATGGAAAATTGATCAATTAACAAATAAAGGCAAACAGAGTTTGTCTGATTTTGCCAGTGGCTATGAATACTTCGGTTTACATAAGACTGATAAAGGATGGGTGTTCCGCGAGTGGGCTCCCAATGCCACGGATATTTATCTTGTCGGTGATTTCAACAACTGGGTAGAATCTGATAAGTATAAACTGAAACGTATAGCCGGGACAGGCAACTGGGAAATCAAGTTGCGTGAGAATGCGGTGAAACATGGCGACCTGTATAAGATGCATGTCCACTGGAACGGAGGTGAAGGAGAACGTATACCGGCATGGGCCCAGAGAGTAGTTCAGGATGATAATACCAAAATATTCTCGGCACAAGTATGGAATCCCGAAACGGCATATACATTCAAGAAAAAGAAATTCAAACCGAATGTCGGACCTCTTATGATATACGAATGTCATATAGGTATGGCGCAGGATGCTGAAAAGGTCGGTACCTATCGTGAATTCAAAGAAAACATACTTCCCCGTATCGTCAAGGACGGTTACAACTGTATACAGATCATGGCCATACAGGAGCATCCTTATTACGGTTCGTTCGGCTATCATGTCAGCAGTTTCTTCGCAGCTTCAAGTCGCTTCGGAACACCCGAAGAACTCAAGGAACTGATAGACACCGCACATCAACAAGGGGTGGCTGTCATTATGGATATCGTGCACAGTCATGCCGTAAAAAATGAGGTTGAAGGACTCGGTAATCTGGCCGGTGACCCCAATCAGTATTTTTATCCCGGTGACAGACATGAGCATCCGGCATGGGACAGTCTCTGTTTCGACTATGGTAAGGATGATGTGATACATTTCCTTTTATCCAATTGCAAATATTGGTTGGACGAATTCCATTTCGACGGTTTCCGTTTTGACGGTGTCACATCCATGTTATATTACAGTCATGGACTGGGTGAGGCTTTCTGCAACTATGCTGATTACTTCAACGGACATCAGGACGACAATGCGATATGCTATCTTACCCTTGCCAACAAACTGATACACGAGGTCAATCCCAATGCGATCAGTATAGCCGAAGAGGTGAGCGGTATGCCGGGACTCGCCGCCAAATTCGAAAACGGCGGTTATGGTTTCGATTATCGTATGGCAATGAATATCCCTGATTATTGGATCAAGACAATCAAGGAACAGAAAGACGAAGACTGGAAACCCAGCAGTATATTCTGGGAAGTAAAGAACCGCAGGGCTGATGAAAAGACAATCAGTTACTGTGAAAGTCATGATCAGGCGCTGGTAGGCGACAAGACGATTATCTTCCGACTGATTGATGCCGATATGTATTGGCATTTCAAGATAGGTTATGAGAATGATTTGGTAAACCGCGGCATTGCCTTGCATAAGATGATACGTCTGGTTACGGCTTCAGCCATCAACGGCGGATACTTGAATTTTATGGGTAATGAATTCGGACATCCCGAGTGGATAGATTTCCCGCGTGAGGGGAACGGATGGAGTTACAAGTATGCACGCAGACAGTGGAATCTAGTGGACAACAAAGAGTTGTGCTACCATTTCCTGGGTGACTTTGACAAAGCGATGATCAAGATAGTCAAGAGTATCAAGAACTTCCAGAAGACAACAGTGCAGGAAATCTGGCATAATGACGGTGATCAGGTATTGGCATTCAGCAGGGATGATTTGGTATTCGTATTCAATTTCAGTCCTACCCAGTCGTTTACCGATTACGGGTTCCTGGTTCCGACCGGTTCTTACGAGGTATTGCTCAATACGGACGCCAAAGAATTCGGCGGTAACGGACTGGCCGATGATAGTGTGGTACATATTACGAATTATGATCCTTTATATGTGAAAGACCATAAGGAATGGCTTAAATTGTATATACCTGCCCGTTCAGCGGTAGTTTTAAAGAAGAATTAGATGTTTTTTTTATATCATAAAAAGAATGATAGCACACTGACAATGAGAATTGTGTGTGCTATCGTTTTTATTGTATTCAGTTATACATATCTGTATTATTTTCAGATGGACATGTTGGCGGTGGCTCAACATATCTGGAGTGGCGGACACACCCATTACAACAGATTGATAGGGGCGGTGCTGATAACCATCGTGTTACAGTTGGTGCAGTATGGTGTCTATTTGGTCACCAAACTCCATAAGCGTTCTCATGCCTTAACATATATACCATCTTTTCTGTTCTTGATGGTTCTTACTGATATCAGTCCCGATATAGGTAAGGATACAGGTACAAGCTGTTGGTGGTGGTTACTTCCCTCGTTATTGTTGATATGGGGATTCGCTGTCTGGGCTGCAAAGCAGTTTGAACCTTATGAACCGGAGATGAATCATCGTGGATTGTTTTCACGACTATATTGGATGAATATCGTTCAGATTCTTGTCATGTTTTTCATTGTAGCATTGGTATGTAGCGGTCATGATACATTCAGATATCGGATGAGGGTAGAGGATTATCTGATTAATAATGATTATCAAGGAGCCTTGTCAATAGGAAAATTATCACAGAAGACGGATTCCAGTTTAACGATGCTGCGCATCTATGCGCTGTCCAGACAAGGACAACTGGGCGAGAACCTGTTTGACTATCCATTGACAGGCGGATCCATGTCGTTGTTGCCCAATGGCGTATCCGTGAAATGTATGATGTATCCCACAGACAGTATATATAAATACTTCGGTGCCAAACCCAAAGAGTCGCTTGCGCCAATGACGTATCTGAAATTAATGGAAAAAAGGAAGATAGTCAGCAGACAATTGTATGATTATATCCTATGTGGTTATCTGTTGGACAGAAACATAGATGCCTTTGCCAAAAACGTAGGGAAATATTATAAATTGGATGTGAAACTGCCCAAATATTATCGTGAAGCGCTGGTGCTGTATACACACCTGAGAGCGAATCCGGTCATTGTATTCCATGATAACATTATGGATGCCGACTTTCAGGATATGCAGGATATAGCCAAGAAAACATCGGATAAATTGCTAAGGAAGGAACAGGTTAAGGAAACGTATAGTGATACGTATTGGTATTACTACATGTACAACAAATAAAGTAGAGTCCGTACTATTCAGATAGTGCGGACTTTACTTCTTCTAATGCCAACGGCCAGTTCGTATCGAGAGAGAATCTGGTTATGTTGTTCGCATCTTGATAATAACTTTCCACCACATCTTTATCCATATCATTGAATAGGGAATTGGACAATGATGCCTTGATGAATATATTGATCATGACCGATTGCTTCTTTGTTGATTTGGTCTTGTACTCAACAAGTTTATGAAGATACAGGTCGATAAAGTCATTCATCGCCATGGCTTGGTTTTCGAGGATGGTTACAGAACTGTCAGGCATCACTTCGCGCATTTTCATCGCCATGTATTTCAACTCGTCCACCTTGAATGTGTTGATTCGTTTGATGACACCATCCGACTTTGGATTTGTGATGGCTGTCATGGCATTTTTCATGATTTCCTTGTACACGACTTGTGCATCGGCACTGCATACCATGATAGACAGTGCCAGTATTGCAAATAATTTTTTCATCATTATATATGTCTTTTTAAGAAAATGCTATGGTCTATACAGTTCGGCAGTTCTTCTTTGTAGTGCGTCACCATGATGATGGTCTTGTTTCTTCTCTTACTGAAAGTCTCTATGATATCCTTCACCAGACGTCTGTTGGTATTATCCAGTCCGTGCAACGGTTCATCAAGGATTAATAATTCAGGATCCTTCACGAAAGCCCTGGCCAACAGCACCAGTCTCTGTTCACCGCTCGAGAGTTTAAGAAATGTGCGGTCTTCTATTCCCGTAAGTCCGAAGATGTCCATCCACCATTTACAACGGTCGTATTCGTTGGGGTCCGGTTTCATATACAACCCCACAGAATCTTTCAGTCCACTGGCTACAATACGTATTGCCGGCAGGTCCTTCTGATAGGCACGGTGCATTTCGGGGGATACATAACCGATATGCTTTTTTATATCCCAAATGCTCTCACCCGAACCTCTCGGATTGCCGAACAAGGCAATGTCGCAGGCATAACTCTGAGGATTATCAGCGCAGACAAGACTTAAAAGCGTACTTTTTCCGGCACCGTTCTGTCCGCTGAGTGCCCATCGTTCACCGTTCTTCACGGTCCAGTCAAGATCTTGAAGAATCGTCCTCTTACCATATCTTATACATACTTTGTTCATCTTCACCACCTCGTCGGCGTGATATTCGTTACCATTGTATGGCAAGTCGATAATGGCTTTCTCCTTGGCTTCACTTAATACCCTGGCAGGGAATGGTGCTCTGGATCTGAAGTAATCCTCCTTGCTTATTTTCGGCAGTACTTTCATCGCTTTCACTTCCACGATGTCTGTGATAAAATCAGGGATGTCGTCCACTTTCGACAAAACGAGTATGATCTGCAACGCACGTTCGGCAGAAAGAGTCTTCAACAGCAGTTTCAACTGATCACGTGTTTCTGCATCCAGACCGATGAAAGGGTTGTCCATGATTAACACACGAGGGTCTGTCAACAGAACTTTCGCCAACTGAAATTTTCTCAGTTCACCACTTGATAACAAGATGATATATTTATCCAGCAAATGACCGATGTTAAACAGTTCATACAGATGTTTTTGCAAGTCACGCCGTTCTTTGGTGTCCTCACCCGTCATATTGTATATTTCTTCCAACTGTCCCCCGACGGTAGGCGTATTCTCGTCAATATCATGTTGGTTCCATCGCTGTTGCAGATAGTAAGCGCCGTCGCTGTCGCCATAAGAGTCTCTGAATGTAATATATTTGATATTATCGGAAACGAGAACTTTCTTGCTCGGTGAAAAATCATATTTCGGATCAACCATCAATAGTGGGTGGCGACCGATCAATATATCAACCAACATTGACTTGCCACTGCCGTTCTCACCTACAATGGCAATATGTTCACCGTCTTCACTTTCAAAATCTACCGGTTCGGCCATGCGCCATTCCGGCATACGTGTAACACCCTTGTGTATCTCTATTATTTTTTGCATAATCTATCTTGATTCTTATTTACAAAATCTTTCCACCCCTTATAATGCTTATCCGTTTCAGGTTTGCCCATTTGCATAAAATGACAATAAGCGGCACCCAGTGCGTCTGTCGCGTCCATAAAGTCGCTCATAGATTCGTCGGGTATATGGAGCAGTCGTTGCAGCATTCCTGCCACCTGTTCTTTGGATGCCTGTCCCTGACCGGTAATGGCCATTTTTATTTTAAGAGGAGCATATTCGTGTATCGGTACCCCATGATGGATGGCAGCAGCAATGGCAACACCCTGTGCCCGTCCCAGTTTGAGCATCGATTGTACGTTCTTACCGAAAAAGGGAGCTTCAATGGCCAGTTCATCAGGAAGGTACTCATCAATGATTCCCGTGACGCGTTCAAAAACCCGTCCCAGTTTAATGTATGCATCCCCCAGTTTCCTCAGGTCTATCACCCCCATGGTCATCATCTCCGCCTTGTTACCTTTTACCTTCAGTACCCCATAACCCATGATGTTGGTTCCCGGGTCGATGCCTAATATGATCTTTTCAGCCTTTTCCATTATCTGAGATAAGGATTAGAAAGCATCTCTTCCCTGATTGTGGTCTGTTCACCATGACCGCACAATACGACGGTATCCCATGGTATCTGCGACACCTTTTCGTGCAGACTGTTGTTCATATCCTCAAAAGAGCCCATCTCGAAATCCGTCCTTCCTATACTGAAGCGGAACAGTGTGTCGCCTGAGAATGCCACTTTCTCTTCTTGGCAATAAAAGAACACCGAACCGGGTGTATGACCGGGTGTCGGTATGATAGTCAACTGATGTGAACCGAATGTGATGATATCCGTAGGGCGCAAATACCGTTCTACGGGAGGAATTGTATTCTTATAATCTATCTGACAGAATTGATATGCCTGTTCCTTGAGCTTGTTCATCAGAATTTCATCGTCGCCGCTCACTTCCGGTTTCAGGCCATATTTCTGGTAAATGATATCATTACCGAAATTATGGTCAATATGGGCATGAGTCACAAGCAGATGCTTGGGTACCAGTCTGTTACCATCTATATAATCTATGATAGCCTTGCGCTCTTCCTCATAGAAAGCCCCGCAGTCGATAATCACACACTCTTTGGTTTCATCGTTGACCACATAACAGTTCTCACCAAACATATTGCATACAAATCTCTGAATATTCATCATAGCGGCAGATATATTATATATTTTTCCTTAAACCATTCTTCATCAAAGAAGGTGCCGACCTCGGTCATTTCGATCATCTTCTTATAGGGTCTTATTTCTTCATCCAGACGACCGCCTTTCAGGAATATGATACCATTGGGCAGTGCATTCTTTTGTTCTTTGGCGATATTCTTCTTCACGATCTTTACCAAATCGGGTAGAGGCATCACGGCCCTGCTTACGACGAAATCAAACTTCCCTTTTTCTTCTTCGCCGCGTATATGTTTCGCTTCAACATTGTCCAGACCTATAGCTTTGGCTATTTCAGAGGCTACCAGTATCTTTTTCCCGGTTCCGTCTATCAATGTAAACTTGCATTCCGGGAATAGGATAGCAAGTGGGATACCAGGGAAACCGCCACCCGTTCCGAAATCCAATATGTTCGAACCGGTATGGAATTTGATTGTTTTGGCTATTGCCAGAGAATGTAGTATGTGATGGATATAGAGATTGTCTATATCTTTGCGCGATATCACATTGATTTTGCTGTTCCAGTCACTGTATAGGTCACCCAACTGTGAGAACTGCATTTTCTGCTTTTCCGACAGATCAGGAAAATATTTCAATATTTCAAGCATCCCTTCCATATCAGTTTATCAATTAAATCATTGTTTTATTCAGAATATCCTTCACGTCAGAATATTTTATTTTTACATCTATCCGTCCCATCGCATAAGGTGCTATCTCGTATGGGTTGTAGATGAACGTAATCTCATCATCACCTAATATGAATTCAGGTGCAAAGATATGCGTTGCGACGAAAAATCCTTTTGACTTCAGTTCATCTAAATCTTTCGACCCCGTCTTCTTCAGTAATGCGCCCAGTAGTATGTCGTTCAGTTTGTTTTCATATCCCGGGACAAACACATCGTCGATGGTGATTTCTCTACCTGTCACGGGATTGAAATTAAGGGCTATAGTCTGCCGGGTATCATGTGCGCCACCTTCGTAGAAACTTTCGTCCACCATATAATTGATGATATGGTCCTTGCCTTCCTGTTTACTGCTCTTCAGCCGAAAATAGAAATTGTACATATCCTTCTTATCCGGATTGGATTTGTCTTCGTTATAAAAGGCTGTAAAATTTGTCTTGTAGTCACGTAAGTATCTCTTTGTGAATGAATCGACGGCTGCTTTTGCCGTCATCTTCCGCATATCAAACACTTTGTCGATAATGATGCCGTTGATTGTCCTCGACACCGCATCTTTTCCTACAGCGTACATCAGTTGGATGTCAACTTTGCATCTTGGTGACGAAGGCGAGTTGTCGATGTTTACAAACTTGTGTACAGTGATATTGTCGAATCTGATTTCCTTTGTATTATTCTTACTGCATGATGAGATGACCATAATCAGTATAACCAATAACGCCTTGGATATGATAGAATACAGTCTACTATACTTCATATTGCCTGAGTGCAGCTAACAGTTCATTGTTCTCATTCTTCGTTCCTATGGTCACGCGAAGGCAATTATTGCAGAGTTTAATCTTATTTCTGTTTCGTACGATGATTCCTTTTTCTACCAGATAGTTGTAGATATCCTGAGCGTCACTCATTTTTGCCAGGAAGAAGTTAGCGTCCGTCGGATATATCATTTCACATATTGGCAACTCTTTGAAAGCGTCGACCATACGCGAACGTTCGAGTAGGAGAGTGCGTATCCACTTGTCCACTTCAAACGGGTCTTTGAGTGCTTCGAGTGCCTGTTGCTGTGTTAAGTTGTTGACGTTATAAGGATATTTCACCTTATTGAATAAGTCTATGATTTCGCTGCTGGCAAAGGCCATACCTAGTCGGATGGCGGCGCACCCCCATGCCTTACTGAAGGTATTCAGTACGATGAGGTTAGGATACTTATCCAACTCTTCGCGTAGGGGTTTTTGTGATGAGAAGTCGGAATAGGCTTCATCTACGATGACCAATCCCTGGAATGTGTCTATCACTTTCACGATTTCATCACGGTCAAGACAGTTGCCTGTGGGATTGTTAGGCGAGCACAGCCATATCAGTTTGGTATGATCATCCGTCGCCGCGAGTATTTTGTCCGCTGAAATCTGATATCGTTCATCGAGCTGTACCGGGCGATATTCCACATCGTTGATATCCGCGCACACTTTATACATTCCGTATGTCGGTTCTATTGCCACTACATTGTCGATGCCCGGTCGGCAAAAACATCTATAAGGCAGGTCTATCGCTTCGTCACTTCCGTTACCCAGGAATATCTGGTCTGTCTTTACTCTCTTGAGCGGAGCCAGTTTCTTCTTTACCTCTATCTGCAAAGGGTCGGGATAACGGTTGAACGGTTTGTTGTATGGATTCTCGTTTGCGTCCAGGAATACGTGGGCGATGTGACCGCTGTATTCGTTTCGGGCACTGCTATATGCTGCCAACGACCATATATTAGGTCGTGTCAATTCTTCTAATGGTTTCATCTTATTGTTTGTTTAAAGCCTGTATGCGGACAGTCATCGCGTTCTTGTGCGCCATCAACTGTTCGTTCTCTGCCATCATTTCCACAGCCGGTCCGATGTTACGTATGCCTTCTTCCGTAAGATGCTGGAATGTAACCTTCCGGTTGTAACTGTCAAGGTTCACACCGTTGTATGCCATCGCATATCCATGTGTAGGCAATGTGTGATTGGTACCGCTCGCATAATCTCCCGCACTCTCGCAGGCATATTCGCCAAGGAACACACTACCCGCATTGATCACTTTTTCAGCCAGGGCGTCATAGTCCTTTGTCGACAGAATCAAGTGTTCGGGAGCATAAGCATTGCTTAGTTCCATCGCTTCGTCCATATTGTTCAACAGTACAAACTTGCTGTTGTCTAAAGCCTTGGCAGCTATCTCTTTACGAGGTAACGCATCAAGTTGTGCTTTCACTTCCTTGTCTACCTTCTCAAGCGTCTTTTCGGATGTGGTGATCAGTATCACCTGCGAGTCGATACCATGTTCAGCCTGCGACAGTAAGTCGGCTGCCACGAACACAGGATTGCTCGTCTCGTCGGCGATGACACAAACCTCAGACGGTCCGGCAGGCATATCGATAGCCACATCATGCAACGAAACCTGTTGCTTGGCAGCCATCACATACTGGTTGCCAGGTCCGAATATCTTATAGACCTTGGGTACTGATTCTGTACCGTAAGCCATAGCCCCGATGGCCTGCACACCACCAGCCTTATAAATCTTGCTCACACCTGCTATCCTGGCGGCAACCAATATGGCAGGGTTCACTTTACCTTCGCGGTTGGGCGGGGTGCATAATACGATCTCACTGCAACCTGCAATCTTAGCAGGGGTGGCAAGCATCAGTACCGTACTGAACAGCGGTGCTGTCCCTCCCGGTATATATAATCCTACCTTCTGTATCGGCACAGACTTCTGCCAACAGGTGACACCCCGTTGAGTTTCAACTTTTGAACTTTCAAATTTCTGAGATTCGTGAAATTTTGCTATGTTATGATGGGCTAGAACCAAGGCTTCATGCAGTTCATGACTGATCAATGTCTCAGCCTCTTCCATTTCTTCTTCAGAAACAGAAAGAGAATGGAGATTCACATGATCAAACTTTGATTCAAACTCGATCACTGCGGCATCACCCTCGTTCTTGATTTTCTCGAGAACAGTCTGCACCGTAGCATTCAACTGTGAAACATCCAGATGCGGACGCTTTACAATCTCTTCCCATTCACTCCTCTTCGGATACTTGATAATGTTCATACTTACTTTTATAAAATCATTTTCTCTATAGGTGTAACAAGAATACCCTGTGCACCCAGTTCTTTCAATTTACCTATTATTTCCCAAAAACGTTTTTCGTCGAGAACCGTATGTATAGAGCACCACTCTTCATCTGCAAGCGGTATGATGGTCGGACTCTTGATGCCCGGCAATACCTCGATGATTTCCTTGATCTTCGCTTTCGGTGCATTCATCATGACATATTTCTTGTCCTGCGCACTCCTTACGGCGTCAAAACGGAACAGCAGTTCCTGAAGCGTCTTCATCTTCTCCTCATCCATCTGTTTGTTGCGGATGAGCAGCGCTTCACTCTTCATCACCACTTCCACCTCGCGGAGCTTGTTGCTCACAAGGGTGGAACCCGAACTTACGATATCGAAGATACCGTCGGCCAGTCCGATACCCGGAGAAATCTCCACACTTCCTGTGATGACGTGTATGTCTGCATTGACATTGTTCTTCTGCAGGAACTTACGCAGAATACCGGGATATGAAGTAGCGATCTTCTTGCCATTAAACCATTCCAGACCCTTATAATCTATTTCCTTGGGAATGGCCAGACTCAGACGACACTTGCTGAATCCCAGTCTGTCGACAATCTCGGCATCTTCGTCACGCTCTACGAATTCATTCTCACCTACGATACCTAAGTCGGCCACCCCGGTAGCCACACTCTGTGGAATATCATCATCACGGAGATAAAGCACCTCGATAGGGAAGTTGGTCGACTGTACCAGAAGCGTGCGTTTGCTTGAACTTACTTTGATGTCTGCTTCACCGAGCAGAGCCATTGTGTCTTCGAAAAGACGTCCTTTTGATTGTACGGCTATACGTAACATAATTTCTATTATTCTAAATATTTTATGCAAAAGTACGGTTTTTCTTATTAATTTGCAAGAAAATGCGTACTTTTGCAGTCAAATTAAATGGATGAAGTAATAAATTCGCATAAATATAATCATTTTTTCTTTGAAACGACATATAATCATATTAATAGGAGTATTGGCATTTTTTGTTTCTTGCGCAAACAAACCCCAGAAGGTCGAGGCACCTTGGGGTGAGGTTGCCAACGACTCGATTTCATCCAACGGTGACTTTACAATCAGTGACATCATCAATAACGGCGAACTCATTATGCTTACTTTGAGCGGACCTGAAACCTATTACGAATACCATGAACGGGGTTTCGGTACCCAATATCTGTTATGCGAGAAGTTTGCCCAGAAACTGGGTGTCAGTCTGCGTGTGGAGGTGTGCCGTGATACGATGGAACTGATCAGAAGACTGAACAACGGCGACGGTGATATCATCGCCTTCCAGTT
>NZ_CALMHT010000155.1 GCF_937863835.1 uncultured Prevotella sp. | reverse complement strand
GGGAAGCCGGTTTATCGTCAGACTGGAGAAAAAACAACCCATCAGGTAGGGTACTCAAAACGTTCTGTTCAGAATGTCATTCTGAACATGACACGTATACCTTGTTTATGTGCGGTAGGCAAATCAAGATAATTAAGACGGCGGACATATTCCACGTGTATAATCTTGAAGATGTTATGTATACCAGCCACAAGTTCCACGTATGGACGGTTGTTCATCACATAACAGCCCTCAGGGAACGCCATCAACTCTGCGTCATTGGCATTCTGCTCTAATGTAGGATTGTTCTTGTCGCTCAGCGAGCCCCATAGACATTTAACGCCTAAATATTCCCTCCATTTCAACTTCTTAAGCAATGGTATACGGTTGAATATTTTACCATTCAGGTCCCACGACACATCAAGACTGGCATAACGGTCGTTCAGAAACTCCATATTATTAATGAGGTTGAATGTTTCGTCTTCTATAATATATGACAGATTGGCTGCCGGCATGATAAGCAGAGGATACGGAACCTTATCCCATTGTATACCACCTTTCAGATGACAGTCTATCTTACCCCAACTCTTCATCCAAAAACGCTTATAAATACTAGCCTCGGTCAGATTATACTTATAGTCGCCTCCCAGTACATCCTTAAAGCCCATGGTATGACTGACGGTAAACACCGGTGCATCAAGATTGACAGGCAGACGTCTCTGTTTGGTATTGACAAAGGTCTGTCCCGGAGACAGGCGGAATTCCAATTTAGCCTCAGTCGTACGTAGTTTATAATTCGGACGGATATCCGTGTATCCCATCTCTGATACTGGTGTGAAATACATATTGCCGCAGGCTTCGTTCTCTTCTGTTTTAAGACGCACGGTGGTTTTAAGTCCCCAGTCCTCTTCCCGTTCGAAAGATAACTGCTGACGGTTATAGAACATCATCTTGTCCACTTTTGTCCACTTCAGCGATGTGAACACATTATCCTTATCCGTATTCATAAAACGGTCGGACGGCGAACAGACATCATAAGTGGAAGTGAAAGACAACGTACGTTTTGGAAATTCACGTGGCAGGTATTCTTTCTTGTTGAATGAATATGTGATATCTGCGTTATAGTAATTCTTGTCACTACCCCATCCGTGTGCATAATAGCCTGAGAAGAACCAATGCTTGTCCAGATTGGCAGTAGACTGTGCACTTATTCGGGTACGGAAGCCATCAATGAAGTTGCTTGTGAACATGGTATTGATTGGTCCTATGTCCACCTTGCTCGGATGCTTTTCAGAACCTGTCTCCACAAAGTTTTCTATGAACGCCTTGGCACCGAACAGGATATACTTGAAACCTTTTATCTGTTCTATATGATGGATGAAGGCATCCATACTACTCTCGCTCTTGGTAAGGGCCACTGCTCTGTATTGGTTCCAGAACTTGTCATCCTGCATCATCGCGTCGGCTTCCTTGCGCTCCTTGGCCTTGCCCTTGAATATCTTATCCGGCAAAGCATCGAAGGCATAGTCGCTCAGACGTGTTGACCTTATCACCACTACCTTACTCAGAAACTTGGCAATAGACAGTTCTACCATCATATCATCTACCGACAATACCCATTCGCCATCGGCCAACTGTGTATATTCCTGTTGAATCTGAAGATTATCTACGAAATTGACATCACTGCGTTTGGGTATGGTAAGATTGCATTTCTTGACATGAAGAGTGGAATCGGCAAGAATATACAGTTCGCCCCTGAATCCGAAATCCTGCTGATTGTTAGGCAAGAATTCGAGATGATAGCACTTGTCGCGGTCCACATACACCGTATCGACTATATAATAGCGGTAAAAGGCGATGGCATCCTTACCTATCGGACTCGTAAACGGATATTGCAGCAGTCTTACCTGGTCGTCATAAATGTCCACATCGGTAAAGACCTCCTTCAACATCGTATTGAGAATATCTCCTGTTTCAAAAAACTGGTTGATACCTGTCGAGTTCTGACCCATGATAATACGTTTCTCCGTCTTCGGACTTTTGCGGTATATATTCTTCGTTACCGTCTCGTCTACCGATATAGGCAGAATCAGTTTGTTGTTATACGGACAGGTTTCAACCTGACTGGCCAGCCATTTTTTCTTTTTGAATATGCCACTGTCCAGTTGCGCAGGTGTTATATCATTCGCAGCAAGTGTTATTTTTTGATATTTATTATATTGATAATAGTCATGATTATTCAGGTCTGTGTGCTTTTTTGCAGCGATAACCCTACGCATCAGTTCTACAGCGGGATTCTCTTTCCTACTATATTTTTTGCGTTTTGCCTTCACTACCACCTCACTGATTCTCCTCGTATCAGGTTTCAGTCTGATGTTAAGTATATCGGGAGTCTTTGCGTTAACTAGTATACGCTGCGGTTGATAGCCTACCGCACTGAATGTCAGATACCATCCTTCGTGACGCTCCACGGAGTATTTGCCGCCCCCATTACTCGACACGGCGATATGGTTACCTTTGTACGAGGCACTGGCGTATGGGATACTGTCTTTGGTGGCAGCATCAATAATAACTCCTGTTATCTGGGCACTGGCATGGATAGTCAGTGCAGATAGCAGGAGTATTAGTATAAGGATTCTTTTAGTCAATAGCTTCATCAGCATCGTAACCGCCCATTTCGCGGATTGCGTTCTTCAGAATAGTGTACTGTTTGAACAGGTCGTGTACCGGTGCATGCTCATCGTCATGCATAGGACTCTTCAGGAAGAATGACAACCATGTCTGGATTCCGTATTTTCCGGCACGTGCAGCCAAGTCGCTAAGCAGTGTCAGGTCTAACAAGAGCGGAGCAGCCAGAATAGAGTCTTTGCAGAGGAAATCGACCTTTATCTGCATCGGATAGCCCATCCATCCGAAGATGTCGATGTTATCCCATCCTTCCTTATCGTCATTGCGGGGAGGATAGTAGTTGATACGTACCTTATGGAAGATATTGCTGTACAGATCAGGCATTTCGTCGCCTTTCAGTATCGTATTGATAACTGACAGTTTGGAAACCTCTTTCGTCTTGAAGTTTTCAGGACAGTCGAGCACCTCACCGTCACGGTTGCCAAGGATATTGGTAGAGAACCACCCGCTTACACCGAGACAACGGGTACGGAAGGCTGGTGCCAAAACGGTTTTCATCAAGGTCTGACCAGTCTTGAAGTCCTTACCTGCAATAGGCATTTTGGTCTTCTCTGCCAACTGCCACATTGCCGGGATATCAACACATGTGTTAGGGGCACCCATAATGAAAGGAGCACCTTCTGACAATGCTGCATAAGCATAACACATAGATGGTGCGATGTCTTTCTTATCGTCCGACTTCATTGCAGCCTCTAAAGCGGCAAGATCATCATGTATCTTCTTGTTACGGGGTACATATATCTCTGTAGAAGCAGCCCAGATAACTACGATTCTGGAACAATTGTTCGCTTTCTTAAATTCGCGGATATCCTTACGCACCTGTTCCATCAGATCCCAACGGTTCTTGCCTTCCTTGACCCATGTACCGTTAAGGCGCTTTACGTATTCCGGATCGAATACAGCCTTGAATGGACGTATCTGCTCCAATTCTTCCTTTACAGGATAAATATCACGGTCGCGAAGCACTTCTGCGTGCATAGCACTTTCGAAAGCGTTGTCAGGGAAGATATCCCATGCGCCGAATACAATGTCATCAAGTTTAGCTAAAGATACTATCTCTCCGTATTTCTTGTATTCATTCCCAACTCGCATCTTGTCCATCTGAGTCATGGAACCTACTGGTTTTCCAAGACCTTTGCGAACCATCAATGTACCTGTAATAAAAGTAGATGTTACAGCTCCTAAGCCGACACACATGATACCTAATTTGCCTTCTGCAGGCTTCACATTAGTTTCTTTCATTTTACTGTTGTTTTAATTATGTTGTTTTTGTACAATTCATTATAATTCAACACCTTCTGCTGAAAAATCCTCCTTCTCTATTACCTTGTCTGGTATGGTCTCGTCATACTGTTTGGGTGTCCACCCTTCGCCTTTAAACCATATAGTATGGCATCCGGCACTTATCGCCGGTTGGATATCTTTATAGAAACTGTCGCCTACCACCACCGTCTCTTCAGGTTTCAGTCCCAATGCCTTTACACCAAGTGTAAAAATGCGATGGTCCGGTTTTCTGATTCCGACGACAGATGATTCTATCACACTCTGGAAAAGACTGTCCATCTGAAATTCTTTCAGTACCTCATTGATGTTGCCATAAAAATTACTTACCAGGACCATTGGATATTTCTTTTTCAGTTCGGTCAGCACATTCCTACTATGGGTCGTTATGACCTTCACCTTATCGTATAAGTCGGTCAGCACTTCCTCGTGCTTCTCTTTATATTCCGCTTCAGTTACCTTCCATTTATTATGCACCATCAACCATTCCATTTCAAGACGGATCTTAACCTCCAGTGTCTTATAAAACGTAAAGTCGGGTCTTATGATCGTATTATTGCCTAAAGTCCTTTCGGCATATACATAAGCATCGCGGAATTCCTGTTCCGACACTTGTATGTTGTTTCGCTCATACGCATGCCACAGCATCTGTCCCCAGTGGCATCCATCTGTATCCAGCGTGCCTCCATAATCGAATATATAGCCTTTTATCATATCTTATAGGATAACGATTTACAAAGACTTTCATGCTGTTTATGCATGTATATATATAAAATGTTCAATATCGTAATCTCTATAAGCATATATACCCATGGACAATTGAGAAGACATGTGACATAGATACATATCGCCCTGACGTTAAACGTAAGTATATTGGTATATTTCATCAGCGGTCTGCTACCTACCAGGAAACGTTCTCTGATATCCGAAGGTACATCTTCCATATTGGGATATTTATCCTTTAATACCAACATGAATTTTTGGAATTCGGGAGTACGGTTCTCCTGATTCTTGCAATAGTTGGCATAGTTGTAATAGAATAGGTGTGCCCATATAGCACCTCTTTTAGGCAGAGCATCATAGATGGCCCTTTGCTGTACATAACTATCCAGTTCGCTTCCTGCTTTACCTTTTAAGAAAAACAAGTGTATCTGACGATAATAGTCGGACAACGAGCTCTGTGGCGAATGGCATAATATTCCGGAGAGGAATCCCAATACCCATATCCATATTCCCCATTGCATACTTGTTCCCGGTATCAACTGCACCTGCATACGCAGACATACTGCAAAATAAATGCAGAAGAACCATACATCACCTGCAAAACCGTCCAATACTCTTCCTACCAATGTCTTTTTATTAGTGAGCCGGGCCAGTTGACCATCCGTACTATCACAAAAATTAGCAAACACCAACAGAATAACACCATATATATTATGCTGTAAATCGGTAAAGTAAAACATGTATGCTGATCCGATGCCAAGAAAAATCGAAATCACAGTTATCACGTTGGGATGTACTCCCAAGCGTTTCCATATCAATGCAAAAAAAAGTCCGATGGGACGTGTAAAGTGCACATCCAACCATTCCTCTGTATCGTTTGATTTAAATGAAGCTTTTAATAATTCGTCAAAACTGTTCATTATACGTTATAAGAATCCTTTATTGTAAGTTGATGCAAATATAGATGAATAACATGAGTTACAAAAACTAATTTAACTTTTTTAGTTTTTTGTTTGTATAATTAATCATACCATCAGTTTTTTAGTACAATTTTGAATACAAATGGAACACTATTGCAAATTAATAACATTAAAATCATTAGCAATTTTAATTTAGGGTAAACCCTATTTCTTTTTAGGGGATTTATCTTGCATGTGTGGTTTTTTAGTACTACTTTTGCATCATAAATAAGAAAAAAAAATATTAATACACTAAAATTTATAAGTATGAAAAAGATTACGACTGTTCTTTCAATGATAGTGATCGCAATGATGGCGGTTACGTTTACCTCTTGTGATCCGGATGCGGATCAGGCAGACGCCCTTCTTGGTATCTGGCAAGGTACGATAAGCAATAGTGAAGTATACCAGAATGGATATGATACGGAAATCCGTTTCTACGGGGATTATCTTACAGGAGGTTCGGGAGATGAATACGACCGCGACAGTGAAACCGGTGAAGTGTACTATTCTTCTTTCCAGTGGAACATAAAAAACGGTACCATATATATACAATATAACAATACCGCTGACTTCAGGGACGTAGTAATCTATGATTATCGTTTCAATGGCAATTATTTTGAAGGGTATATGGACAATACCGATACCAGCCATTACTTCCAACTGACGAAGGTTGTAAGTTGGTCTACCTGGAACAGCAATTATTCTAAAGGAACCAGAGCATCCGGTACGAAAGTTAAACGATTGTTCAAAACGGATTCCACATCAGTAAACAAATAACAAAAAAACAATCCAGGCAGGCTTTTTAGTCTGCCTGGATTGTTTTTTGATACATTATGAAAAATATATGAAACATTAGATTATTCTTTCTTCTGATATTATTTATAACTTTGCAGTCGACATTTTTAGTTAATACGATGAAGAGAATTATCTATTTTATCATTCTATGTTTTGCGACAGGGTACTGCTACCATGCTAATGGCACTGTTACCCTGCCGCAGTTTTTTGCCGACAACATGGTCATGCAACGTGGAAAACCTATCCCTGTATGGGGAAAAGCTGCCGTTGGCGAAACTGTTCATATATCATTCAACCATAAGCGCTATTCTACGGTTGCCGACGACAACGGAAAGTGGCGCATTGACCTGCCTAAAATGAAGGCCGGCGGTCCTTATACCATGCAGGTTGGCGACAAGACGATAAAGGATATCTTGATCGGCGATGTCTGGCTTTGCTCAGGACAGTCGAATATTGATGTTACTGTCGACAGGGTATCCCCTGTTTATCTGAAAGAGGTTACCACATACGAGAACAACCGCATTCGTCTGTTCCGCGTACAGAATGATGCCAATACTCATTCGGTGCAGGATGATGTGAAGGCTACCAGCTGGAACCTACTTACGCCTTCTTCCGCACAAAATTTCTCAGCTGTAGGATACTTCCTCGCCAAGAGGATGTTTGCCGAAACGAATGTTCCGCAAGGCATTATCTGTAATAGTTATGGCGGGACGCCCGTACAGGCTTGGGTATGTAAAGACTCCCTGCGGGATGATTTTCCTGTCTATTCGCTGCAAACCGAAATGTATGAGAACGACGAATATGTCGCTGCGCAGCAGAAAGCCAACCTCTTAGCGAACAACAGATGGACCGAGCTGCTCAACCGTGAAGACCCGGGCGTCAGGGACGACTGGACTGCCACCGGCACTGATGATTCCGGGTGGAAGACTGTCAACCAATATAATAATAAGGAATGGGCCCTCAACGAAGGCAGAGGTGTAGTGGGCAGTATATGGATGCGGCAACATATCAATATAGATGCCGCCCATGCAGGAAAGAAAGCACGACTGCTTCTCGGTAGACTGTATGATGCCGACTATACATACGTCAACGGAAAGGAAGTGGGTCGCACATATTATCAATATCCGCCTCGTAGATACGAGATTCCAGAAGGATTGCTCCATGAAGGTGATAATGTGATCACAGTGAGATTCGTCAACAAAGGCGGTATCGCTGAATTTGACCATGAAAAGAAATACGAGATTGACTTTGAAGACGGCAAGACGATATCTCTGAGTGAGAATTGGCGTACACATATCGGCAAGGTAATGCCTTTGTCGCCCGAAGCCGGACTGGCTATTCAGAATCTGCCTTATGTGCTCTATAATGCTATGCTTTATCCGCTTCACCCCTATGCTATCTCAGGTGTAGTATGGTATCAGGGCGAATCTAATACTGGCAGACCTTATGAATATGGAACATTGCTGAAAAAGATGATGGGCAACTGGCGCACGCTTTGGAACGAACCTGATTTGCCTTTCGTTATCGTACAGTTGGCCAATTACATGGCACCGGTTTCCGAACCGCAAAACAGCAGTTGGGCGGCTCTCCGCGAACAACAGCGTCGTACGGCTCTTGGCGACAAGAATGCCGAACTTGTTACGGCTATCGACTTGGGCGAAACGACCGACATTCATCCTCTTCATAAGAAGGAACTGACCGAAAGAATCGCATCGGCATTCGACAAGATGGTGTATGACAAGAAGAAAGCTTCCGTATCACCTAAAATAATATCGGTAAGTTATTCTGAATGTAAAGTAGACAAAGGACTTCCCGGTCTGGCTGTTGTTACATTCGACCAGCAACTGAAACCGGGCGACATCAAGTATTTCGAGCTTGCCGGTGAAGACGGGAGATTCTATAATGTCACTTCTGCCCATGCCGAAGGCAACAATGTTGTCATCACATCTACAGACGTGTGCAATCCTAAAAGAATAAGATACGCCTATAAGGACAATCCTATCCATGTCAACCTGTACGGCGTCAACGGTTATCCGGTACCACCATTTGAGTATTAAGTGTTTTCTTAGGTAAAACGAACCTTATAAAAATATATCGTTATACGACAGGGTGCAGGAATACGAAACGTGCACCTTTGTCGTATGATGTATCAACATATATTTCACCACCAAGAAGGTTGGCTATCTGACGGCAGATACTAAGTCCTAATCCTGTACCTTGCTTGAATGAATTCAGTTTCTCGAACCTATTGAATACCTGTTCAGCCATATCTGGCTGAATACCAGGGCCTGTATCTGATACGGCTATTTCAACAACTTGCTGATTGGGCATCCTTTCGTTCTGTCCTTGCATACGTTCATGACACGAAACGATTATACGACCTTGCTCGGTATACTTATAAGCATTCGTCAACAGGTTTACCAACAACTGCTGGATTCGTTGGGCATCTGTAGACAGAATTATTTTCCCTTTGTCAAAATCCGTACTTATTTCTACGTTTTTAGGCGCCTTGACCTCTAAACTTTTCAAAGACATCATACAAACATCCTGTATACAGACAGGTTTTAGATTCATCTGATACGAGCCGCTCTCAAATTTACTGACATCCAGTATATCATTGACCAATTTCACGAGCAGTTCTGCATTGTTATTGATGGACTCCGTCATGTCGTGCCTTTCCTCTTCTGTTATTTCGTAATCTATTCCACTATTGAGTATTTGATTGAATCCTACAATAGCATTAAGGGGTGTTCTTATCTCATGACTCATATTCTGCAGAAAGATTGTTTTGAGTTTATCCGCCTTTTCCGCCTTATCACGTTCCTCGTTGGCTATGGCATAAGCATCCGTAACATGATCCTTTTCCTCTTTCAATATCTTCATCTGTCTCTGTCTTAATAGGATATAAGCCGACGAGAATATCATTACGACTCCGAGAAGAAGAAATGCCAGAATCATCATATTATTACGATCTCTGTTCTGTTGTGTCAGATATCTTGTCATGTCCTGTTGTCTGAGAGCCTTCACCCTTTCGTTCTTTGCCTCCAGTTCAGCCTTTCCTGAACGCAACTCACTACGTTCGGCATTAGATTTCTGTTTTTCCAGTGCGAGTTGTTTGTTGTTCAATTCCAATGTAGTCTGACTTTTTTCCAAAAGCATCAGTTTTTCACGTGCTTCTGACTGCTGCAATTTCATGATGGCATTATTCATCTCCAACGCATGCTTTTCCCGTTCGAGATTCGACTTGTTCAACTGGGCCGTGAGCTGCGTAATAAAATTGTGATTAGAATTAATGCGTTTTTTTGCCTCTTCCGAAATAAAACGACTCTGATTTAAATAAGCGTTCTTATAATCACCCTTACAAAAGTAAATCAGAGCCTTCAATTTTATTGAAGTTTCATCCGGTTCCAACTTATCTACATATTCAAAAGCTTTATCATAGTTGTCTTTATTGAGATAATAATAAACTAAAGCATCATAATAATGTTTCGTATTGGAAACACTCATCATCCCGCTACCAAATTCTTGGTCACATTTTCTCTTGTAATATTCTATCGAGTCAGGATGTAACTGTTCCATGGCATAAGCTCTGAACAGTCCCACATAACTCATATAAATATTGATATTCAAGTTGTTCTCTATGACTTTCTGATAGTAGTATTTGGCCTTGTCGTACCTATATGTGTCACAATACGTACTAGCCATTCCTATATAGATATCATTGATATTACGGTCATTTTTCATTTCTTTCTTTAATGATAAGGCTTTGGAATACTGCGATAGGGCTTCGTCAAAGTCGGAAAGCGACGCATATAAATCACCCAACTTGCGGTATCCTTGCGGTATGCCATAACTGTCGTTAAGCCGGACAGCTTCTTTCAAATACTTTTTTGCCTGATCAAGAGCCTCAGAGAGTCGCTCATGGTTGGCATAATAGTTGATGAGACGATTCCATGGATCGAAAACATATTGTTTGTATGGCGTCTTTACGGCAAACCGCTGCGTGTCATGCATTGTCTTTATCATCATCGCCTCATCTTGCATATAATAATAATGCAAATTCTTTAAGGTGAGGGCGAGGCATTGAGCTTTTGTGTCATGCAACCGTGCACCGAGACTGAACATGGTATCAGCATAGGACAGACTGGCAGTAGACTTGATGGCAGAACTTGACTTCATAAAATAAAGATAACATCTATCATTTATTTCATAAATATTTTTCTGCGCCTCAACTTTGCATAAAGGTAGAAACAATAAAGTCACATACAGAACAAGATACTTTATATTCATATTTTGCAAATATATGTACTTTGCAAATATACATATTTTTATACATAAATAGCAATTATTTCGACAAAAATAAAAAAAACGACATAGAATTGCTCTATTATTATATATTCTCATATATTATTCTTACCTTTGCAACTCACACAAACAATATAAAATATGATCAGATTAAATGTTTTTATCAAGACTCCTGCCGCTAAGCGTGCAGAAGTTATGGAAGCAGCCAAAGAACTTGTAGCCGCTTCACTCAAGGACAAAGGTAACATCGCTTATGATATCTTTGAGAGTGCAACACGGAATGATGTACTCATGATATGCGAAACCTGGAAAGATGCCGAATCACTGGCTATCCACGAGAAATCGACTCATTTCACTACGCTTGTCCCCAAAATTCAGAGCATGGCTGAGATGAAACTTGAAAAATTCAACTTCTAACTGCATAAAAATAAAGTCGGGAAATATTTCCCGACTTTATTTTTTATCCTTCCTTTTCTTCTATTTCTTCTTCTACCAACTCTTCTTTCTTCTTTCCGTATTCAGGGTCTATTTTCAACAAAGACGATACGACAAACGTTATCGAACATGCAGCGACCACGATGATGAAGAACATCCTGTATCCTACTGCTTCCTGCAACATACCTGATATCAGTCCCGGCAGCCACATGGAGAATGCCATAAGAGCTGTACAGAGGGCATAATGGGATGTCTTGAATTCACCCTGACAGTAATAGATAAGATAGAGCATATATGCCGTAAAACCGAAACCGTAGCCGAACTGTTCAACGAAGATACAGGCATTGATGATCCACAGACTGCCTGTAAGTGAATAACTGAGGTAGATATATACGGCATCGGGCAGTGAGATGGCACACACCATCGGCCAGAGCCATTTCTTCAGTCCGTCACGACTTGCTACAATGCCACCCAGGATACCGCCTATTGTAAGACCTATCACTCCTACTGTACCCTGTACCAGTCCGTATTCCTGCGGCGACAGTCCCAATCCCCCGTTATGTGGGGCATCAATCAGGAACAGAGCCGAAATCTTAACCAACAGACCTTCTGGCATACGGTAGAATACCATGAAGAGTATACCTACTACCACCTGTGGTTTATCAAAGAACGAGCGCACCGAATGTCCCAGTTCCCTGAAAAGTGTTTTGGCATCCACACCTTCTTTCAGTCCCTTGTCCTCTGTGGGACGCGGCAGAATGTAGTGATGCCAAAGCCAAAGGGCGATAAACAGTCCCGCCATAAAATAGAAGATAAGACTCCACGAGTATCGTATGTTTCGAGTCCATACTTCCAGATTTCCTGCTATCATCACGAGGATACCCTGTCCGAATATTGTCGCTATTCGGTAGAATGTACTACGGATGCCCACAAACCATGTCTGTTCGTGCTGATCGAGTCCGAGCATATAAAAGCCGTCGGCTGCAATATCATGGGTGGCACTGCTGAATGCCATCAGCCAGAAGAAGCACAATGTACCTTGCAGATAAAACGAGCCTGGTATCGTGAAGGCCACTCCTCCAAGTGCTGCGCCGACAAGCAACTGCATGGTAACTATCCACCAGCGCTTGGTCTTGATCAGGTCGATAAACGGACTCCATAACGGTTTGATCATCCATGGCAGATACAGCCATGAGGTATAAAACGTGATATCCGCATTCGACATTCCCAATCTTTTGTACAGAATGACACTGATGGTCATTACAGCTACATACGGCAGCCCTTCTGCAAAATAGAGCGAGGGCACCCAGGCCCATGGGTTTCTGTGTTTTTTCATTTATTTATAGATTTTCTTGATTTCAGCTCCACGATAATAGTGCAGCAATATCTGGTTATATTTGTATCCTTCAGCTCCCATGACGGCGGCACCTATCTGACAGAGTCCTACTCCGTGGCCCCAACCGGCTCCGATGATAGTGAACACACCCGGTACACCGTCGGCAGATATTTCCGACTTGTCTACCACAAAGGCACTACTATAGAGATGCGTCTCACTCAGTGTGCGACGGATTTCTAGTTCCTTACCTATCGTATAACTTTTCTTGGAACCTATTATCTTCAGTTTACAGATACGTCCGCTCTTGCCTCTTTCCATAGGTACGAGATCTAGTATATCACCGAAGTCCTCTTTTATCTTGTCTGTAATAAGCGCTTTGATTTTTTCTTGTGAATATTCCACCTTCCAACGGTAGAAATCAGCTGTTTCCTGATCGTAGTCGTTGAGTATCTCAGACAGTATTTTCTTGTCGTGTGTATTACAGAACGAGTCGGGCACATCTGTACGTATCCATTTCTCCGCTTCCTTTTCGTTAGTAAGATCTGGAATCGGCATCAGTGCTGTACTGTCCGCTGTCTGACGATTATCTCTTAAAGCTATAAGATATGGTTTGGGCGTATTCTCCCAACAATATTGGAATTCTTCTGTTACACCTCCGCAACACTTGGAGAAACGGGCATCACATATTTCGTTGCCTTCCATCAGTATCTGTCCTCTGGTTTCCCTGATCGCTTCTTCCACATGTCTGCTGTTAGCCTTTGTTATACCCTGATAACGCTGGCAATGGTCATCTGCACAAACATCAAAGATCGTA
This sequence comes from uncultured Prevotella sp., assembly GCF_937863835.1. Classification (GTDB taxonomy): domain Bacteria; phylum Bacteroidota; class Bacteroidia; order Bacteroidales; family Bacteroidaceae; genus Prevotella. The sequence goes on along the minus strand of NZ_CALMHT010000155.1, from coordinate 17,153 downwards.
TGGTCTTCACGGTCGTACCAACGTATCAGTTCGTCGTCTTTCTTGATAAAAGAAAAGAAACCGTTACTGCCGTTCTTCATCTGCCGGCGTTTTTCCATCTGGGCAAGCAGCCAACTGCGACTGATCACCGAATGGGCCTTAAGCAGTTCCACTGACGACGTGGCACTCATTTCACTGGATATCACACTGGTGAGGTAACTCTCCACCGGCAATACATTGATAGCTGTTATCTGATCGGCCTCAACCACCAGACTGAGCGAGCCGTTGAATACCTGCGTTTCCTTGCGCTCCCAGTGGAAGTTGACACCGATAGTTACGTCATAGATAGAGAACGAGGCATCTTCCGACTGAGGTTTGAATTTCAGTTCCTGATACTGATTACCGTTCCAGAGAATACCACCTTCCGAAAATTCCACTGTCTGATCGCCGGTGATAGTCTCACCCTTCGCCATATAAGGGGCGTTAAGGGCAAAATGGATTTTCTGTCCACTGACGATACCCACACTGACCTCCGGTTCCTTAATATGCATCTGCCGTACCCTGTCCTCGACAATCATGGCACTGCCCTCTTTTATTTTCTTGACAATACCTGCAAATTCATCAGCCGACACACTCACTTCCGATAATATCGAAGCTATTTTAGCAGCTGTTATCCGCTGATAGTCTTCTTTTCGTGGCGTAATGATCAGTCCGGCCATATCCAAAGCACCGGGACTTACGAGATACCGCTCTTCACCTTCAGCAGCATAGCAGTCGGGACGATGTTTCTTTCTTGGGAACACGACAGACATATACTTGTCACCTTCCATCCATGATATGATATTCATCATAGGTTCGGTCTCGTCTTCACGTTTTGGCAGAGCACGATAGATGCGTTCGAACATCTCCTCGTCGCTATCAGTAGATTTACTGCGTATCAGCAATGCCGGTACCGGATAATCATTGATGACAGATATGTCTTCTTCGTCATTGAGTTTCAATACCTCTGACAAATTTCGGCTCAGTCGACCCCATTGTGTCTGTAAAGGCAATATACCGTTGGTTCCTGCTTGGAAATGTGCATGATCGGGTGCCGATGCACCACATTTAGGTCCATTGTAGAATACCATCAGTTCCGGATACACAGACAATATCTTGTGCATCTCACTATAATTGCCCATGATAGCCTGCATCTGATGACGGTGCGCAGGTATTGTGTAATGGAGCGGTAATATGGGGAACGGATTGACGAGTATGTCATACTTGTTGTCGAACACTTTCGTACGCTGCTCGACAGGTCGGTTTTTCTCACATAGGAAACAGGGACGCTCGGCTATGGTACCTTTGTCTATCTTTGCTCCCGTAGACACGATGCGTGCCGGATTATATTGGGCAACGAATGAGAAATTGTCAATCGAGAGTTCTCTTGTCTTTATATTCTTAAGTGCACGGAAATTGTTACGGGCCAGTTCCCATCTCTCCAACTGATGATTGAAGAATCTGTGCAACTGACTGTCTACCACGATATCAGACTTACCGGCAAGCAACTGCTGACGGGCACTGATTTCGAGCGTGCGCAGACGGTCTTTGTATAAGTTGTTGGCATTTATCTTGTCTATCGACAAAGCCGCATCGCTGTTTCCACCCCACCGTCTGCATAAGTAAAGTTCCGAATAAATACGACCTATACGATAATAGCGTGAAAACATCAGTCCCATGGCATAATCCTCACCATAACTGGTATTAGGAAACTGTATCTGTCGTGCCAACGGTGTAAAGAAAGCGCGTGGCGCTCCCAGTCCGTTGATGCGCAATGCATTATTACAACCGTTCTCGTCGGTCCACTCCTTATGTTCTATCATACCCGGAGGCAGCGTGTTCAGGTCAAAGTCGCACATACGATATGAACCTATTATCATTGCCGCCTTCTGTTTACGGAAAGCATCCACGATAGTTTGCAATGTCTTGGGCGAAGAATACAGATCGTCACTGTCCAGTTGCACGGCAAACTTACCACAACGGTCGTCGTTGATAGCTCTGTTCCAACATCCGCCTATGCCCAGATCATCCGTTTCGGGCACAATATGTACCAATCTGTCGTCATCATATTCATCTAACAGCCGGGTAGTACCGTCGGTAGAATGGTTGTCCACAACAATCACGTTATAAGCGAAGTTGGTCTTTTGACTCAGTGCACTGTCTACAGCATCTTTTATGGTCTTGGCCCTGTCTCTTACCGGTATCACCACCGAAGCCTCAACAGGGAAATCCTGTTCTTTGAAATCAGGAGAGCGATAATCGTTGGTATCTATCAGCGCACCTATCTTTTTCAGATGAACGGTAGCAGCCTTTTCCATCTCTATCTGGACGGCCCGATTGGAAGGGTTCACATAGTCGAACTGTTTTTCTCCACTTGTCCGCAGGTCTTTCTCTTCCTCCGTATACAGATACTCATTGAGATGCATCATGTCACCCTGTCTGCTCAGGAACAGCCGAAGGTCGTAAATACCGGCATACTGATATTCCGGATTATCTGTTTCCTTGGCATATTGGTGAAGCAACGCGGCACTGATAAGCATCACACTGCCGAAGTCGAAATCGTCTCTTATACTACCTTTCTGATAGTCTATCGAAGGATGATTCACCCTCACTCCTTTTTCTATGGAATAATGGTCGCTATATACCATGGCTGCACTGGAATCGGAAATGACCCTCAGTAGTCTTTCCAAAGCATAATGGCAAAAGGACAACGGTGACGTTTTAGAATACAGCAACACAAAATCAGCATCGGTATTCTCTTCGATACTCATCACGGTATTACTGCTTGCGATATTGTCTGTTACGATAAACACACAATTGTCCGGAGCTATATTCTCCTTAGCGAACTCTTCTGTAACCAGAAGATTGATATGTTGTACAGTTTTGCTTTCTCTCAGCTGATTGATAGTATCCTCTATTATCTGTATACTATCGCAGGGCAGAAAGCAGTCTATTTTTTCTCTCATCCGTCTTTTTATTTTTGTAGTGGCAAAGTTAGTACAAAAATATGACTTACGAGCAGATTCACTTAAAAAATTATTAGTTACATACTTTGCTTTATGTATATATGTATCTCTTGATAGAACGTTTTGGCGTCTTCTCAAATTCCTCCGGGTAGATTTTGACCGAAGCGATCTGACTGTATTTGGGTATCATCAAATTGAGCGTGTTACGGTTATCCTCCATTATTCTGACGACATCCGTAGATGTGAGTCCTTGTGCCATTGTCTCATTATAGTCGGGATGAACCAAAGCTACCAACTTTCCTTCCTGTTGTGTCACAATACTTTCTGCGACAAAAGGCAACGAGTTCATTCTGTCTTCTATCTCTTCGGGGTAGATATTCTGACCGTTCGGCCCCAGCAACATATTCTTGCAACGCCCGCGGATGGTGAGGTTGCCGGTTGCGTCCATCACCCCCATATCACCGGTATGCATCCATCCGTCAGCCCCAAGAGCTTCTCGTGATGCCGTCTCGTTCTTGTAATAGCCACACATCACGTTCATTCCCTTGACCATAATTTCACCTACGATACTGGTCGGGTTGTCTGAGTCTATCTTCACGGTCATCCTGTCTACATGACGTCCACAGGTACCTTTTTTGAACGAGGCCGAAGACGCATAGCATATCAGCGGTCCGCATTCTGTCATCCCGTAGCCTATCGTATAAGGGAATTTAATACGCTGCAGCAGCGACTCCACCTCTTCGTTGATGGCAGCCCCGCCGATGACCAGTTCTATCAGATTACCACCGAAGAGGTCCATCAGTTTACGTCTGATGGTCTGCATGATGCGCTCGTTAAGCAACGGAACCCGAAGCGCCACTTTCATCATCCTGGTGTTCAACTTGGGTAATATGGCTTTCTTTACCACCTTTTCCACTACGAGAGGTACGGTGATAATCAGGTTGGGCTTTACCTCTGCATAAGCATTGAAGATAATCTTCGGACTTGGCATCCGGGTGAGGAAATAGGTATGGCAGCCTCTTGTAAACTCAAACAGAAACGAGAAGAGCAGTCCGAAGGCATGGGCCAGTGGCAGCATACATACATGACAGTCGCCCGGCTGAAGCGGCATGTTGTCATGAGCGAACATGATGTTCGACCAAAGACTGCGATATGGTATCATGACACCTTTCGAAAAGCTGGTTGTACCCGAGGTATAACTGATATAGGCTACTTCCTCGGGAGTATCCTTATGGTATACGACTTGTGATTTTCCAAACGCTTTGGGATATTTCTTCCCCATCAGACGATTAATGTTTTCGTGCGCCTTTTCAAGATTGGAACTGCGTGAAACCAAGAGAGAGAAATCGGCAATAGAGATGATACCTTTCAACTTAGACATGGCGCTTTCGTCGATATTTTCCCATACGTTATCGCCTACAAAAAGCAACACCGAATCAGAGTGGTTCACAATATTATGTATATTATCAGCCTTGAAATCATTGAGTATCGGCACGGAGACAGCACCGTAAGTAAGTGTAGCCAGAAAGACCACGCCCCAGTTGGAACTGTTTCTGCCACAAATAGCTATCTTGTCACCCTTCTTCACGCCAGTCTGTTCAAAGATGATATGCAGTCTTGCTATACTCTGTGCCACGTCTTTATACTTCAATGTGCCACCTTTATAATCGGTCAGGGCATCAATATCCCAATTATCACGGATATTGTCTTCTATCAATTTCAGAAAACTGTTCTGTGAACTTTGCCCTATTTCTTTTTTCTTGTCTTTGCTCATAGTCAGATACTTTCTTTTTAGGTACGGGATGTACTCTCATACAGTAGTCCCGGCAAATATAGACAAAAATGTTCACACCAACAAATTTATTGTTGCAATATACATCTATTTTGACAAAGCGGCATATTCATTTTCATCAGTTATGATGATGAGATTAGTATGATGAGATAACGGAATAGTTGTTTTTCTTTTTCTGGAATATCTTTTTATATATGAATGGGAAAAGCCAGTAAGAAGCTTTCGCGCTTAATATTCCTATTCCGGCTCCGGCTATAATATCTGTGAACCAATGTCTGTTATTATACATACGGAAGAAACCAGTGCCGGCGGCTACTGCATACCCGGCTACACCTATCCATGGAGAAACATGACGGTATTCATGACGCAACAGTTCCGCACCCATAAACGCAGTAGCGGTATGACCCGACGGAAAAGAATTGTTAGAACTCCCATCCGGTCTTTGTTCGTTTATCGACATTTTCAGAACGCCTACGGTAGCTCCCATCAACAGATAAGAGGTAGCCAGCAATACTGTATAGTCGCGCAAACTATGTTCACCTTTTACGCCACATAAATTTAATCCATATACTGATGCCATGGGCATGTATTGCGAGAAATCGTCTATACTGAATTTACGGTCGATATTCTCAGTCATTTCATTACTTATCTGGTGATTCTGGTTTTCCACCCAGTCGCTTGTAAGTCCTGCCGTTCCACCTACAACAAGAAATGTAGGTAAAATAAGCTGTTTGGTATTAAAGTGACAACCGTTTGATATACTGTCACAGGTCTGAGCATGACTTGCCGTTATACACAGGATGTATAATATTGTTGATAATAATTTATTAATCATTATTCTAAAATGTTACTATAAACTGATGCTTGCCTTCTTCAAATTTGTATTTCACTGTCCAGTGGTGATAATCGCATATTGCTTTTACGATAGACAATCCAAGACCGTTACCCCTGTTCACATCACTATTGTTACTGAACCGCCTGAATAATTTACCGCCGTCCAAAGGTTCTACGATTTCCCCGTCATTGATTACAGTCAGAGAATGATTGTCTAATGTAACCACGATATCCGAATAATAGGATTTATGTCTTATCGCATTGACAACCAGATTATTCACCATGCTTTCAAGCAAAGGGATATTTGCAGAGATGAATACTTCGTCAGATTTTATATCAAGTAAGATATTACCACCTGTGTTGATATCCGAATAGAGCGGGAGACGTTTTTGCATGAAATCGTTTAAGTTTACTTTCTCCGTGTCATAATATTGCGAATTTTCAATCTTTGCAAGCAATAAGAGGTTCTTGTTCAGTCTACTGAGTCGGTTGCATATATTATACATATCAGACACCAGCTTTATCTGGTTTTCATTCAGGTTTTCCTGCATCAGCAGATCCAGTTTACTCTGGATGACAGCAATAGGAGTCTGAAGTTCGTGTGATGCATTCTGGGTAAACTCTTTCTGACTGTTGTAAGTGTCTTTATCCTTACGAATCAGTTTTTCGATACTTCGGTTGAGACGTTCGAATTCCTTAATATCACTTTTTGTAAACTGCGGTACATCACTGAGGTCCAGGTTAAACTGTTCCATTTTGAATAGCGTGTCGTCAAACGGACGCCATAAACGTTTGGTCAGAAATCTCATCACTAGCAACATAGAAGAGCCAAGTACTGCAAAAATCAGTACAAACTGTAAAACCATGCCAACAGCTATGTCCTGTTCCAAATCAGAAGGTCGTATCTTTTCACCTTTGCTCACTTCTATTATCGTATCTCTCATCTCTTCGGCATAATAATTCTTGGTCAGCAAGTAAAACAGAGGTGTCACCAGTATCAATAGCACCAGCATACAACCGATAAACTGTATGAGATTCTTATTCAGCAGACTCTTCATTTTCCATCCATTTATATCCAGTTCCGTAGTAAGTATGTATGCAGTTGTTTATTCCTGCGGTCGAGAGTTTTGATTTCAAGTTTTTGATGTGAGCATATACGAAATTGAAATCGTCCATTGCATCAGCGATATCGCCACTGAGATGTTCAGCCAGAGCACTCTTTGAAACTACCCTTTTTCTGTTCTCAATCAGAAAGAGCAGCAATTCATATTCAGATTTTGTCAGAATAATCTGTTTATCTTTCACCATAACGGTTTTATTGAGCAGATTGATTTCCACGCCATCCGACTTTAACATATTATCATTCGAGAAATTGCGACGGCGTATCAGAGCGAATATCCTCATACTGAGTTCCGGCAGATGAAAAGGTTTGGGCAGATAATCATCCGCTCCTATTTTCAGGCCGTCAATCTTATCATCCAAGGAATCCCTGGCGGAAACAATGATTACTCCTGTTTCCGGTGATACTTCCTTGATATGCCGGAGCACATCAAGACCGTTGCCACCCGGCAACATCAGGTCGAGAAGAATACAGTCGTACTTGTAAACACCAACTCTCAACATGGCATCATTGAAAGTAAATGCCTGTTCGCACAGATAATCTTCATGACCTAAATAACTGACGATACTATCCGACAGCGATTTTTCATCTTCGACAATTAATAATTTCATTCTCAATATTATTTTGATGCAAAAATACGTAATAAATCTGTAGACTTTTTGTATTTAATGGATTATTTGCTGAAAAGCGAATCCGGAATATTCAAAATCCATCTGTTCTATTCTCTCGAACCGAACAGATGGACAAACTAATTTGTGTACTTACAATAAAATCTGTCTATCAATTCATATAACTAATTAGTCATTATCTTCTTTGAACTTTGTAGTATTGAACTTGTTGTCAAGTTGAAAACTTTTTTTATTGTTCAATTTTATTTCATATCCATATTTGCAGTGCTCGATGAAACGCACACTCTTACCTGGATATCTCTTATCTACATAATTCAATATTTCCTGTGGAAGGATTCCAGCCGGAATACGTGATTTCGTATTGACTTCTATCCATTGGGAATCTTTACTAAACTCCAGTTCGGTACCGTTGGAAAGTTTGATATTGTAATCTTTATCATCCGCCTCCTGCGATGCCTTGATTATTTTTGCCGATGGATAATACCGATACACGAACGAGGTTACTCCTGAAGGGAGATGACCAACATTTACTTTAATGTCTTTGGCAGAAGACATCATTGAAAACACTAACAGGCATAAAGCCAAAACATTCTTTTTCATCATTCATTTGATTTTAGTGAAACATAATATATAATTCTTTATCTTATCGGATAAAGTTTTTTGTTTTTTCCTTATATATGACCATCATCATACTCGGCAATACCACCAACAGCAACGGCAGTGCCACACAGAATCCACCTATCACCGCTACAGCCAATGGTTGCTGCATCTGTGCCCCCATTCCCAGACCGAGGGCCAAAGGCATCAGGGCTAGTATACTGGATATGGCGGTCATCAGTTTAGGTCGTATACGCAAAGCTATGGCGTAATTGACCGATTCCGTTACCCCTCCTCCTGCTTTACGGTTCATGTTATACTGATGCACTGTGAAGATAGCATTTTCGGCAATGATACCCACAATCATGATTATACCTGTATAACTGCTCACATTCAGAGGCACCCCTGTTATCCATAAGGCGAGAAGTGATCCGCATATACCTATCACAGAAATAAATAGTACGGCAAACGATATTTTCCATTCGCGGAAAAGGAACAATAACACACACATCACAAGCAGAATGGCAAGACCGAGTATCATCATGAGTTCATGAAACGACTGTTGCTGTTCCTGATATGCTCCACCAAAAGATACACTGTATCCCTTGGGTAGATGGAGATTGGTGTTAAACTGACTTTGCAGGTCGGTCACGGTACTACCCAGGTCTCTATTCTCTATACGAGAGGTAAGAGTTATCACACTCTTCAGGTTCTCACGCCGCTGTTGTATCTCTCCAGGTATTACTTTAACACTGCAGAAGTATGACATAGGACGTGTAGTGCCGTCGGGTAAGAAGATAGGCTGACGCATCAATTTTTCAGGCGAATTTTCATTGTAATTGACAAAACGGAGCAGTATGCGTCGCATCTGTTCTCCATCTTGCACAGAACCAATTTGCAGTCCGCCTGTCATGGCAGCCTGTGATGGCAGCGGTTCCAATACATTATCGTTCTGACAGAGAGGCACACCACCTGTATAGGCTGTTGCCTGTTCCTGAAAATCTTTCAGAGTAATACCAAACTGTGACAGGCGGTCTATATCAGGAATAAAGACCAATGAAGAACCGGCTGCAACAAGTCCGTTGTTGATATCAACCACGCCCTGTACTTTTTTCATCAGTTGTTCGGCTTTGGCAGCTTGCTGCTGTAACACATGATAGTCGTCGCCGAATATTTTCACCTCGATCGGTTGAGGGGTACTCATCAGGTCGCCTAAGAGATCAGAAATACGTTGACCGAATTCAATAGTCACCACAGGAACCTTGACAGAAATACTTTTACGCAATTGAGTGATGACCTCTGGGGTAGAAAGTTTTCGGTCCTTTTTTAGTTGAATGAGATAATCTCCATAGTTGCTCGGTGCTGTGATAAACGACATTCCCAAAGCTGTGCGCCGCGAGTATGTCTCCACATTGGGATTAGACATGATTATTTTCTCCATTCTACGACACAAGCGGTCTGTCTCTTCTATATCTGTACCTGAAGGTGAGTGGTAGTCAAGTACGATAGACCCCTCATCGAGATCAGGCAAAAATCCAGTTTGCATCTGTGTGGACGACAAATACCCCAGACCGACCACCACAATGACAAAAGATACAGCCATCCAGGGTTTACGGTAAAGCCAAGTAAGCCATTCGACCTTGTTCAATGCCTCTTTCTCTATATCTGAATCAGTCGGTACCTTACGGTCCATATTATGGGGCCGCAACTTTTTCTTATAGCCGATCAGTAGATGCAATACAGGCAAGAGCAACCATGTGACAAGAAACGAAGCCACCATCGTAATTTGCATCGTGTCAGACAGTTCTTTGAAAAAACTCCCTGCTAGTCCACTCATCAGTCGGAACGGAAAATGTATCACAATTGTAGACAGTGATGAGGCAACCATGGCCGGAAACAGATTTTTGATGGCCTGTTTTACGGCAAAATACTTGTCTATATCGGGATTTTCCTCATGTTCTCGGTATATCTGTTCAATAATGACAATAGCATCATCAATAATGAGTCCCACAGATGCCGCGATGGCACCAAGAGACATGATGTTGATGGTGATACCCGCAAGATAAATGAAAAGGATACTCAAAGCCAGAGTGACTGGAATGGTCATAATCACCACAAGACTGGCCCGCCATGTACGCAGAAAGAGGACCATCACGATAATGGCAAGAAACAGACCCTCGTAAATGGTTTTGATGACACTGTGTATGCTGTCACCTACAAAAGCACTCTGATTATAATACGGTTTCAGTTCATAACCGGCAGGCAGAAGCGACTGTGCTTCTTTAGCTTTTGTCTCTACATCTTTGGCAAAGTCCAACAGATTCACACCCGGCTGTTTCACAAGATCTACCAGCACGGCATCATTCCCGTCCGCATTTATCTTCAGAAACTCCTGTTGCTCCTGTACTTCCACACGTGCGACATCACACAGGCGGACCTTACGTATGCCATCATTGCGCACCACCGTATTCGAGAGATCGTTTATCGTATTTATTCTCGTGTCAGTAAGCGACAGATATAAACGGCTATAGGCAGACACATTACCATTTTCCAGTACAAAGTTGGTGCCATTCAGCGCCTCCTTTATTTTTGACGGAGTGATACCGGCGGCTGTCATCTTGGCAACATCCGGAATAACGACAAATTCTTTTGCCTTCCCGCCGTGCACCACTACATTACTGACACCGTTGACACGAGAGAACACAGGTCGTACAATCAGATTACCCATGTCCCTCAGTTCTATCCGACTATGGTTTTTACTCTCCAGGGTAAAACCGTAAACGGGATAAAGAGACTGGTTCATGGCTTCGGTGGAAATGATAGTACCTGGAGGCAGGAAACCCTTTATCTCGTTAATGCGGCTTTCCAGTTGTGTTTTCAAGGCATAGATGTCTGTACCCCACTTGAAGTAGACATCAATGTCACTGCTGCCCCGTCCCGTATAACTTTTGACGATCGTCACACCTGGCACTTTTTTTACAGCACTCTCCAATGGTTTTGTAACCGTTATCATCATACGGTCTATAGGTTGCTGACCGGCATCCGCTATCACAGTGATTCTAGGAAAAAGCACTTCTGGGAACAGATTGGTCTGCATCTGTGAATAGCAGTATATGCCAGCCAGCAGTATCAGTAGTCCGACAAACATGATCGGTTTACTGTATATCTGGTGAAAACATCTCTTTTGTATAGGATTCATATCGTGTCTATCTTATGATTCTTACTTTATCACCTTCCTGCAACTGATAACTGCCTGTCGTTATGATCTTATCCGTAGTAGAAAAATGCGGATATAGAATTTCGGTCTCCATGTTGTTGCTGTTGCCTATAGAAACTTTTACCTTTTCGGCACAACCACTGTCAGAGACTTTCATAATCCAGAACGAAGTCATATTATCATCACTCTGTATGGCAGCCTTCGGCAACACCTGGTTGAGATGCCCGCCACGACTGGTCTTCAGAATTGCTTTGACACGTAGTCCTTCGGGCAGAAATGACACTTTCGCATGAGCCGGAATCTGCTGCACTTGGGCATTCACGTCCATTGTGGCGAGCGGTGTCGACAGTTTTGCGGGAAACATACGTCCGTCCGGCATCGTAATACGGCATTCTGTCCCTGGACGTGCATACCTCATATCTTCGGCTGGTACTTCCACATCGAATACAAGACTTGATGTATTGGCTATATAACAGAGAGGAGAACCCTCTGTCACATAACCTCCCGACTGTTGCAGAACCTCTGTCACTACGCCCGAGGCACCAGCTCTCAGATATACGATTCCCATATTTTTACCCATCACGTCTCCACCGAGAGCTTCACGTTCTTTACTTTCCAGTCTGTAGATAATCTGTCCGCGATGAACCACACTGCCCTGTTCTACGTAGCATGCGGTCACATAAGAAGCATTCGGTGCCGTTACGATACTCTTCCTTAGGAAAGCAGTGACAGCCGTAAGTTCCAGTTCTTGGTCTACATGTCCATAATTAACCGTTGCTATTGAGACATCCGTTACAGGTACCTCATCTGGTTCGTTGTCTTTCTGTATTTTTCCGTTGCAACCCGTCATAAGAATTGCCGCCAGGGATAAAATAATTAAATTCTTCATCTTCATTTTACCAATTATAATAGTTGAATGCGTTTATTGCAAGTTGTCTGTTAGCCTCTACGATCATCATCTGTTGTCGGGCGGATATGATATTCTTGAGTGTTGTGATATAATCGAACACAGATATCTGTCCTGCCATTATCTCTCTGCGACAGATGTCGAGAAGTTTCGTGTATTCTTTCAATTGGTTATCAAGCATGCCGATACGTACGTCATAATCCTTGATGACCGCCGAACATTGGTTGAGTCTTATTTCGTTTTGTCTAGCCAGATTATTTTTATACAGAGCGATGGATGCCAATGCTGCATCAGTTTGGTGCTGTTTTATCTTTTTTAGTTTACCGTCAGAAAGAAGTACAGATAATGTTAGTCCTGCACTCATCCCGAAATTCTTGTATATCGTATTATAATTGGTGGTTTGAATACCGAAATTTGTAAACAGGTTGAGTTGTGGCTTATATTTCGTCTCATACATTTTCTGACCGTTCACCGTGCTCATGCTGTCCAGATCATATTTCACAAGAAACTGAGATGTGCCGATGGCATAATTTTTCGTGATAGGTTCATCCTCCAGTTGGATATTGGCGGTATCATGTATGCAACAGAGAGTATTAAGTTCCATCAAATGATTGTAGTACGACTGTGCGTGCGAAAGTTTCATCTCCTTGTTCGCATTCTGTTCTATAAGTATCGCCTGAAGGTCCGACTGCTTAGCCTGTCCTGTGCGGGCAAGACGAGCTATAAATGCTGCCTGTACAGAAAGTAAAGCGGATATACTGTCCGACATACTTATCTGTCTCTTGTCCAACATACATAAGATATATTGATCGGTAACATTACGTTCTATGTCATGACGACTCATACGCATATCGTTTTTCAATACATCATGCTGTATGTTAATCTGAGATTCTGCCACTTTATATATATTGTTGCCCAACAATGGTTTATTCCACGTCAACCCTATTTGCAGATTACCGTTGCTCACGCCGAGGTCGTAACCGTAATAATCCTCAGCCGACTGTGCGTTCCACTTAAAAGAGGTGGTCCCGCTGGTTCTTTCTATAATCGGGACAAACAGATAATTACCTGTCAGCAGTGTCTGTGCATGGGTGTACACATTATGCAGATACCGTTTCTCACTGTTCAGTATTTCCGTCTGATTTGATTCATCAGACAGCAGAGGACTGCCCTGAAAAGCTTTCTCGACATAGAATACCAATGAATGTTTTGCTGTCTGGGCTTCGGACATCACACATATAGTGAACAAAACGGAAATAATAAAAAACCTTCTCATCTTTTTCTGTATTTATAATCCGCATGCAAAACTATTGTGCGATTCTGAATACATTTTGAATTTGATATGGGTCGTATGATTTTTAACAATAATTTCAATGCCTTCTGTATTAATTAATCTTAAATCATAGTACTATGTATTGCAAGGTACTACAATATTACCTATATTTGCAGCATTCAACATAAAAAGGTTGGAATATAATCAGATATGAATATCGAAAATGTAAAATCGCAGATGCGCAAAGGTATGTTGGAATACTGCGTGCTACTATTGCTCAAACACAGGGCGTTGTATGCAAGCGACATCATCCAGAAACTGAAAGATGCCCAACTGCTCGTGGTGGAAGGTACCTTATATCCATTGCTCACCCGACTGAAAAACGACGGACTTCTCACTTACGAATGGAAGGAATCCACACAGGGGCCTCCTCGCAAGTATTATGTCATCAGCAAGGCCGGCATCAGTTTCCTCGACGGACTGGATGGGGCCTGGATAGAACTGAATCAGACTGTCGATTATCTAAAGAATAACTAAAACACCCATAAAACATGAAAAAGAATTTTACTGTAAATCTCGGAAATCGACTCTTCCAGATTGACGAAGACGCTTACGATGTGTTACAGCGTTACATCGAATCTATCCACACCCACTTCAAATATCAGCAAGGCGGTGAGGAGACGGCCAACGACATAGAGGAACGTATCGCGGAACATTTCGAAGAAATCAAATCGAAAGGTTATGTGGCTATCACCATCGAAAATGTGCGGAATGTGATAGACATCATCGGCACTTTCGGCACTGACGGACAGACAGAAGAGCAGCCCTTCACTCAGGCGGATGAACAGAACGAGGGCAACAACCGGAAAGAGGAAGATAATGATTACATTTTCAGTCATCTCAAAGGCAAAAAGTTTTACCGCAATCCGAAAGACAAGATGATAGCCGGTGTAATGAGTGGCCTGGCCAAATACTTCGGTGGTGACGTGACGCTGTGGCGACTGGCTGCCGTTATCTTCACACTCGTCTTTATGGGTACAGGAATCATAGCTTACCTGGCATGCGCACTCATCATACCCGAGGACCCTAGTCTTACCAACAAGACAAGCGCTCCTGTCAATGATGCCGCCATGGCTGAACCTAAGAGGCACGGTTGTCTGGGCACATTCGTCAAGATACTCTTTATCATACTTGCTATAGGCTCCATTGTAACATTCATCACATATCTGCTTTCTCTTCTGGGATTAGGTTTCGGTTTCGCATCCTTCCCTTTTGGATTGGGGCCATCTGATTGTAGCGGAATCTTCGGATTATTGGGTGGCACAAGATACGCAGTACAGTTTATTTCTTTCGTCTTGGTGGTCATGATACCTATTTACGTCTATCTTCAGAAAAGGAAGGTAAGACAGGGCCTGGCCGATCCGATGAGCAAGAACAAGCGCATCATCCTTCTCATCCTATGGATATGTCTCATCTTCGTACTTATACAGATATCATCTGGGCTATATTTTAATTATTCGTACAACACGACACGATATATCAGTCCATTCAACAAACCGTAAATCAAGATAGTATTTTAAAAAAAATAACATCACGACGTCACCACATACGTAATTGTCTGTGAAAAAGGTTATTATAACTTCATAGCGACAAAAATTGCATCACAAGACGTAACGGAAACATCTCCTGTAGAAGTTTCTTTCAAATAAAATCGGTGGTTCTGAAGAAAATTTAGGCCTAAATTTGTTGCAAACTCAGTGGGGATAAATTTTTCTACGGTGGTTTTGAACTATTTTTAGGCCTAAATTTTGTTCGAAAGCAGTGAAATGGATGACCGAAAGCGACGCTTTTGTTCGTATCAAGCCGATATTGACATACAAAAATGGTGACGTTTAGGGGAGGTCTCGTTACATTTTCGACATGCTGAAATCCTTATAAACAGGGCAACAGCGATGTTATGACGTTTCGTATTGATAAAATCAATCGTATGAACCACCTTTTCTCTGCTCTGTCATGAATTGAATTGTCATTTCATTATTTCATTGTACAGATTAAATAACCGTGCGACAAAGAACGACTCCATATCCGGTAGCGGTTGAATATGTGCAGTAGGTACTTCGGCATCCATATACGGCCTGTCAAAGAGGACATTACACATCGTGGTCCTCAATTCATCTGACGGTACCGAGGCATTGACAGATCTGTCAGATTCTTCTACCATTATTCTTATTTGAATCTTTGCTCTGGCCCTGAGTGTATCTACATAAGCAGGTTTCACATTTCCCAGCATTGCAGCTATCTCCATACTCGAATAGCCCTCTATCGTTTTGAACATCACAAAGCGCCCTTCCTTATTTTTCAGATGATTGATGGCCTCTATCATGGCTGTCACACGCTGATTATCGTCAGTAAATATGGATGCGGCAGCAATCTCTATATCAATCATTGGCATATCCTTCTTGCGCAAATCATACAACAGATTGCGGGCTATGGTGCTCAGGTAGGTCTTGAACGATGCTTTCCGCCCGTCAAACTGTCTCACAATCTCACAGTGTTCCTTGAAAAGACGGATATCAAGCTCCAGCATGAAGTCATCAAAATCCATCAACTTCATATCTTGACTTGCAAAGAGTATGCCAAGCATCTCAGCATATCGTCCAAATAGCAGGTAGAACACGGCTTCACCCATGTTCTTACCCTCTTTGACCTCCTCTATGATTTCGACATCGGTCAAATTCTTATATCTCGGTTTCAGTTCTCTGACCGTACCTTGTATCACCTTGTTCATTCCTTTATTTTTTTTTGTTCTTTTTATTGTTCGTACCGAAATAATCGCAGTCGCCGACCATATTCTTCGTCTCCTCGGGAGATACGCATCTGGCCACACTGTCGTAGAAATCAGTTCTCGACTGGCGTTCCATCGTCAGCATCGCTTGCACTCCTTCAGGTGTGGCATCATATTCCAGTCCGTTGTCAATATGCAATGTATGTGCCATTCTGACTGCATCCTGATTGGCTCCGATATAGGTTATCATCCATCCTCTGTCTTTCATTTCATCCATCAGCACTGTCACGGTCTTGTAGTCATACTCGTGCGAGTCGTTCTCCAGTCCATCGGTAATAATTGTCACCAGTACCTGATCGTCGTCGCCTACATAACGTCTCATTCTTGCAATACCACATCCTATGGCATCATAGAGTGGCGTACAACTGTCCGGTGCATAGTTTTTACCGTCGAACGAACTTATTTCCTCTGCCGGTGTACGTTCGTAGTGGTACTTACGCCCCTCGCTGTTGAACGACATCAGCGACACGAAATGTTCCTGCTCCGGGTGTTTCTTCTGAGCATTCCGAATGCTCTGTATTGTTTCATTGAGTCCCGATACCGTAGCTTTCTCGATGCTACACATACTTCCAGATTCGTCTAAAATCAGTAGATTGAATACTTTCTTTTTCATTGTCGTATATATTTTTATGGTTTCCGGCCCTCGTTTATCGAGGTCCTTTATCCTATATACTTCAATTGTTGACGAAATCTGTCAAGAGGTTTAAATTTTTTTATGAAGAACTTACGGCGATATTCATCCTTAATTTCATATACTTATGATTTGAATCATCTGCAAATATAATAAAAAATTAGGAATAAGAAGATTATCACTTCTTCAAAATAAACTTTTATAAAATATTGATAATATATTTGGAGGTAATAAAAATAATAAAGTTTCCCCGTCGTGCGGGAAAATTTGCGCACCGTGCAATTTTATTTACGCACTGAGATATTTTTTTTTGGCGGTGCGCAA
>NZ_CALMHT010000154.1 GCF_937863835.1 uncultured Prevotella sp. | reverse complement strand
GGTGCCTATTGCACAAGCGGCCATTCGTTCGGCGAATGGGCTGAAGACGAAGATCAGGCACAGGACTGGTATAGTTATCCCAGTTCAGACTATGTGTATTAGTATTCCGGATTCCTTTTCAGATATAATGTAATCAGAGGTATATTCCATACATGAAAAAAACTGTTTTTCTTTTTATTGCCATGTTTGTCATGGCAAGTCTTTCCATTTCCGCTGAGGCGATAGAAGTGAACGGACTGAAGGTTAACCGCATGACGGAGTCGGCGGGTATAGTAGACAAACAACCTATGTTGAGTTGGGTATTGACCAGTAAACAGCGGAATACCGTGCAGACTGCTTATCAAATAGAAGTGGTGCAGGGTAAGGAAGTCGTTTGGCAGACCGGAAAAATCATATCCGATTGCAGCATCGGTGTCCCTTATCAAGGAAAAGAACTGAAAGGCGGAACCCGCTACAGTTGGCGAGTAAAGATATGGGACAACCATGGACATTCCGCGTGGAGTAAACCTTCCACTTGGCTCACCGGTCTGATAGACAAATCGGCGCTTCAGGCCAAATGGATAGAACCTGATGACGATTCCATGCGTCTGGCGCAACCGTCACCGCTGATGCGCAAGACATTCCGTATTAACAAACCGATTGCAAGTGCTGTCGTCTTCATCACATCCCATGGTATGAACGAGGCATATCTGAACGGGAAGAAAATAGGCGATTGTCATTATGCGCCGGGATGGACTGCATACGCTAAACGACTGCAATATTACACGTTCGATGTTACTTCGATGCTGCATCAGGGCGATAATGCCTTTGGCATGATGCTCGGAAAAGGATGGATGCTGAGTCCAATCACTTGGAATCGCACTTATCCTTATAAGAATCTTACGTCGAGTGTCGGTGCTTTGGCGCAGATGATCATTACATTCAGCGACGGTAGTACGCAGACCGTTATGACCGACGGTTCATGGAAATATGCGGCTGGTGAGGTACGCCAGTCGTCTATCTATGACGGTGAAACGGTAGACGCCAACAAGATACAGAACGGTTGGGAAACCGCATCGTTTAATGACGGCACATGGAAAAACGTGCGTGTGGCAGACTATGATAATGCGAATCTCGTCAACTGTGAATCAGAGCCTGTCGTAACTCGTCAGATGGTTAAGCCCGTCAAGGTGTTCACCACACCCAAGGGCGAGAAAGTAATTGATTTCGGACAGAATCTTGTAGGAAGGGAAATTATCACCGTGAGAGGTACGAAGGGACAGCAAATCACGGTTCGTCATGCAGAAGTGCTCGATGAAAAGGGCAATTTCTATACTCATAATCTTCGTAGCGCTAAAGCCACAAGCCGGTTCGTCTGCAGTGGAGGTAATGATGTCTTTGAACCATGCTTTACTTTCTACGGCTTCCGTTACATCATGGTAGATGGATGGAATGGCGAACTTACACCAGAAAACTTCACCGCTGCGGTGGTCTATTCCGGTTTCGACGACAACGGCACTTTCAAATGCTCGAATGATACGATCAATCAGTTGCAGAGCAATATACGTTGGGGTATGCATGGCAATTATGTGGATATCCCGACCGACTGTCCTCAAAGGGATGAACGACTCGGCTGGATGGGTGATGCACATGTATTCTTCCGCACAGCTACATTCAATGGACGGGTAGAAAACTTCTTCCGCAAATGGCTTCAGGATATCTCTGCCGATCAGGTGAGTGACGGTCGGGTACCGGATGTCATCCCTAATGCCCTCGATAAAAACACTTCCGGTCGTACCGGATGGGCTGATGCGGCGACAATCATTCCTTGGCAGCATTATCTTGCATACGGCGACAAACAGATTCTTATCAATCAGTATGCCTGTATGAAAGGTTGGGTCGACTATATGTCCGATCAGTCGAAAGATGATCTCTGGACTACCGGTTGGCACTACGGTGACTGGTTGGCATTTGATGTGGATAATGATTTGGACGGCACCTCGTCGGTTACGTCCAAACGACTGATTCAGCAATGTTTCTTCGCCCATTCAGCCGAGTTGGTGGCGAAAACTGCCGAAGTGCTTGGCAAAGAAGACGATGCGAAGAAATATCGCGATCTGTCCGACAGGGCGAAACAGGCTTTTCAGGATGCCTATATGACCAAACGAGGTAATCTGATGTCCGATACCCAGACCGCATACGTATTGGCTTTGAATTTCGATATGTTACCAGAGAATATGCGACCTGTAGCGGCACAGCGTCTGGCACAACTTGTCAAGGATTACGGACATATCACGACCGGTTTCCTCGGCACACCGTATATCTGCCATATATTAACGATGACGGGTCATAGTGATTTGGCTTATCAACTGTTGCTTCATAAACAGTATCCCGGTTGGCTCTATCCGGTGTTGATGGGTGCAACGACGATATGGGAACGCTGGAACTCCATGCTGCCCGACCATACGATTCCCGACAACGGGATGAATTCTTTCAATCATTATTCTTATGGAGCTATCGGCGACTGGCTCTATCGCGATGCCGTAGGTATGCAGGAAACATCGCCTGCCTTCAAGACGATTCGCATACAGCCACATATCGGTGGCGGTTTTACCAATATGAGCGCAAGCGAAAACACACCTTATGGACCGTTGGCTGCATCATGGTGTACAGATAGTGGATTGCTGAAAATGGATGTCACAATACCAGTCAATACCACTGCCGAAGTTTATGTACCGGCAGAGGCTACCAATAGCGTCAAGATGGATGGAAAGACAGTCAGGAATGCTACACTCGCAGACGGATATATCCAGTTCAAATTAGGTTCAGGTACCTATCATTTCATATCAACTTATCGTAAATAAAAGTCCACAGATTTTACGAAGCGCCGCCGTAATGTGTTTACACAGCACCCTCGTAAACACATTACAGCGGTGGTGTAAACACTCTACAGCGGTGCGGTAACATGTCTACAACG
>NZ_CALMHT010000153.1 GCF_937863835.1 uncultured Prevotella sp. | reverse complement strand
TTTCTTAATGGAAAGGCTGCCTGCTGAACTGTACAGTTCCCGTTCCTCATTTAAATATTTTCCGCTTTTACAATATTATCAACATAATGTCGTTTTATAGTTATTATGCGATGGACGGATAAAATACGACAGGTTAAAATGTTTTTGGTTATAGCAGCTGTTGTTATAGCTGTCGTTTCTCTTGTCGTCTCTCATTTTTTAGTTCAGGATCTTGTTGTCGAAGAACATAACAAAATGGAGGTGTGGGCGGAAGCTATGCGTACATTGAATAAAGCAGATGAAAAAACAGACCTTAACCTGGTATTGAAGGTTATCAATGAAAATAATACAATCCCTGTCATCGTGATGGATGCAGACGGTAATGTCCAGACTTACA
Organism: uncultured Prevotella sp.; assembly: GCF_937863835.1. Lineage (GTDB taxonomy): Bacteria > Bacteroidota > Bacteroidia > Bacteroidales > Bacteroidaceae > Prevotella. The sequence goes on along the minus strand of NZ_CALMHT010000153.1, from coordinate 19,793 downwards.
GAAATATTAAAATTCATGCCAGAAACAGAACGGATAGTTTGAATTATGTTACGAATGAAGGCATCAAATTGCTGAAGGCGGGACGAGTTATCATGATTTCAATGTCAGATTCCATTAAGAATGATTATATCAATGTCTGTTATGATGATTCTGTTATGATAAAACGACTGGCTACATACCCGTTTGTGCAACTGGGGGTGGTGCTCATCTTTGTGGTCGTAGCTATTTTTGCATTACTTACATCCAAACGCGCAGAACAGAATAAGGTCTGGGTGGGACTCTCAAAAGAGACAGCTCATCAGTTGGGTACCCCAATATCCAGTTTGATGGCCTGGACGGAAATACTAAAAGAAAATTATCCGGAGGATACACTTATCCCTGAAATGGACAAGGACGTAAAGCGACTTCAACTGATTGCAGACAGGTTCTCGAAAATCGGTTCTTTGCCCGAATTACAGTCATCCAGTCTTAACGAAATTATGAATCATGTGGTGGACTATATGGACTGCAGAACATCCTCCAAGGTGGAGATGATAAAGAAGTTTCCTGCAGAGGACATTATAGTAACCATCAACCCACAGCTGTTTGAATGGGTTATCGAAAATTTGTGTAAGAACGCTGTCGATGCGATGGGAGGTGAAGGACTTATTACATTAACTTTAGAACAAATGACAAATAAAGTCGTGATAGAAGTTGCTGACACAGGTAAAGGAATCAAAAAGAAAAATCTCGGTAATGTGTTCAAACCAGGTTTTACGACGAAAAGTCGTGGATGGGGTTTAGGTTTGTCTTTAGCCAAACGGATTATTGAAGAATATCATAAAGGAAGAATTTTTGTAAAGAGTTCGGAGATAGGAAAAGGGACGACTTTCAGGATAGAAATATATAACAGATAATAGAAAAAGAATTTGTTGTCGTATTTTTCAATTTTTTCCTTGAATTGATAACGCTATATAAAAAAATATTTGTACCTTTGCAGCCAAATGTTTAGTTTAGAACCTTTTAAGATAGATTTGAAGGGGTTGAATGAGGGTCTTACGACTATTAAATTCGACCTTACTGAAGACTATTTTGAAGCAATAGACGCTCCTGCAGTAACAAAAGGAAGTCTGAACGTCGAAGTCGTAATTGCTAGAACTTCAGACTTTTATGAACTGAATTTTAAAACTAAAGGAGTCGTGACAGTGCAATGTGACCGATGTCTGGAAGATATGGAATTACCTATTGAGGCAGATAATAAATTGGTCGCAAAGTTTGGAGAAGAATACTCAGAAGATGATGACCTTATCACAGTGCCCGAAAATGAAGGCATACTAGACGTGGCATGGTTTATCTACGAATTTATAGAATTAGTCATCCCTATTAAGCACGTGCATGCACCTGGAAAATGCAACCCTGCAATGATGAAAATGCTTGATGAGCATTCAGCTACCCGAAGTAGTAATGAGGAAGGCGAAAAAGCTATAGATCCGAGATGGAGTAAATTGGAAAAATTAAAAAATAATAATTAAAGATTAAAAGAAATGGCACATCCTAAAAGAAGACAGTCAAAGACTCGTACACTTAAAAGAAGAACCCATGATAAGGCAGTAGCTCCAACATTGGCAGTATGCCCAAATTGCGGCGCTTATTATGTTTATCATACAGTATGTCCTACTTGTGGTTATTACAGAGGTAAAGTAGCTATAGAGAAGGAAGTAGCTGAATAATGGAGAAAATAAATGCTATAATCACCGGAGTAGGTGGATACGTCCCCGACTATGTCCTCAACAATGAGGAACTGTCGAGAATGGTTGATACTTCTGATGAGTGGATTATGACGCGCATCGGTGTTAAAGAGCGCCGAATATTGACAGAAGAGGGATTAGGTACTTCTTATATGGCACGTAAGGCTGCAAAGCAATTGCTGCAGAAAACAGGAGTAGACCCACAGACAATAGATGCCGTGATTGTAACCACTACCACTCCTGATTATCATTTTCCTTCAACAGCTTCAATCGTTATCGGAAAGTTGGGACTGAAGAATGCTTTCGCATTTGATTTCTCGGCTGCTTGTTGCGGATTCTTATATTCAATGGACGTCGCTTCCAATATGATACAAAGCGGCCGTCATAAAAGAATAATCGTAATCGGTGCCGATAAAATGTCATCTATGGTAGACTACACAGACCGTGCTACATGCCCAATCTTTGGTGATGGAGCAGGTGCAGTCTTGATAGAAGGGACAACAGAGGAGAATATAGGACTGATGGATTCCTATCTCCGTACTGACGGAAAAGGTTTGCCTTTCCTGCACATGAAGGCTGGAGGCAGCGTTTGTCCTCCTTCTCATTTTACCGTAGACCATCGTCTGCACTACCTGTATCAGGAAGGCCGCACCGTATTTCGTTACGCTGTGACTGCCATGAGTCAGGATTGTGCGTTAATAGCTGAACGGAACAACTTGAACAAGGATAATATCTCATACGTTGTGCCTCACCAGGCCAATATGCGTATTATCGAGGCTGTTGCAAAAAGACTGGACCTGTCTATGGATCAGGTGTTAGTTAATATTCAGCGTTACGGCAATACCAGTGCGGGCTGTATGCCTTTGGTACTTTGGGACTTTGAGAAGCAATTGAAAAAAGGTGATAATTTAATTTTCACAGCATTTGGTGCCGGTTTTGTCCATGGAGCCAATTACTATAAATGGGCTTATGATGGAGCACAGGTTGCAGCACCTCAAAAGTAAGAACTAACAATAATATACAAGAAAACGCATCCTAAAATAGTAAGATGCGTTTTTTTGTCCTTAATCAAAATAGATTAGTATAATGCATAAAGCAGGATTCGTTAATATAGTAGGAAACCCGAATGTCGGTAAAAGTACACTGATGAACCAATTAGTGGGTGAGCGTATATCTATTGCGACTTTTAAGGCGCAGACCACGCGGCATCGTATCATGGGAATCGTCAATACCCCTGAAATGCAGATCGTGTTTTCGGATACTCCCGGTGTGCTCAAACCCAACTATAAATTGCAGGAATCTATGCTTGCATTTTCCGAATCGGCATTACAGGATGCCGACATCTTGCTTTATGTCACGGATGTGGTGGAAAGCCCAGAGAAAAATATGGATTTTCTGGAAAAGGTGAAGAAAATGTCTGTCCCTGTATTGTTGTTGATTAATAAAATAGACCAAAGCGATCAGAACAAACTTGGCGATATTGTAGAGAATTGGCATAATCTGATACCCAATGCCGAGATATTGCCTATTTCGGCACAGAATAAGTTTGGCATCGATATGCTCCTCAAACGGATACAGGAACTGTTGCCTGATTCTCCTCCATACTTCGATAAAGAACAGTTGACAGACAAACCGGCGCGATTCTTTGTGTGTGAAATCATTAGAGAAAAGATACTCTTGTATTATGACAAAGAGATCCCTTATTCTGTCGAAGTACGCGTGGAACAGTTTAAGGAGGATGAAACGCATATACATATTAATGCTGTAATATACGTAGAAAGGGATTCGCAAAAAGGAATTATAATCGGTCATCAGGGCGTAGCTTTGAAAAAAGTAAGTACCGAGGCTAGAAAGACTCTCGAGAAATTTTTCGGAAAGAGTATATATTTAGAGTTATTTGTTAAAGTGGATAAAGACTGGCGCAGTTCGGAAAAAGAACTCGACAGTTTTGGATATAACCCGGAATAAAAAAGAAAGGAAGATAATATGGCAAATTTAGTAGCAATAGTCGGACGCCCGAATGTGGGGAAATCCACATTGTTCAACCGACTTACGAAATCGCGTCGCGCTATAGTAAGCGATGAAGCTGGTACAACACGTGACAGACAATATGGTAAGTGCGACTGGAATGGGAAGGAATTCTCTATTGTAGACACAGGTGGATGGGTAGTCAATTCTGATGATATATTCGAAGAAGCTATCCGCCGACAGGTAATTATTGCAACCGAAGAAGCCGACCTCGTCCTCTTTTTGGTGGATGTGAACACAGGTCTTACAGACTGGGACCAGGATGTCGCCGATATCCTGCGCCGCTCCAAATTGCCTGTGATATTAGTTGCCAATAAGACGGATAACAATGACCAGATATATGATGCTGCCGAATTTTATGCTTTGGGCTTAGGTGAACCGATGTGTATCAGTGCAGCTACAGGCAGTGGCACCGGCGACTTGCTCGACCTCGTCCTGGAAAAGATGAAACCGAATGAAAGTGAGATACTTGAAGACGGTATTCCAAGATTTGCCGTCGTAGGTCGCCCTAATGCAGGTAAGAGCAGTCTTATCAATGCGTTCATAGGTGAAGACAGGAATATCGTGACAGAGATTGCCGGTACGACGCGCGACAGTATTTATACAAGATATGATAAGTTCGGATTTGACTTTTACCTGGTGGATACGGCAGGTATCAGGAAAAAGAACAAGGTATCGGAAGACCTCGAATTCTATTCGGTGATGAGATCGATACGTTCTATAGAAAACTCCGATGTCTGTATTCTGATGGTTGATGCCACACGAGGCATAGAGGCTCAGGATATGAACATCTTCCAACTGATACAGAAAAACTACAAATCATTGGTTGTCGTTGTCAATAAATGGGATCTTGTCGAAGATAAGGATACAAAAGTAATTAAGACTTTTGAGAATGCGATACGCAGTCGTATGGCTCCTTTTACCGATTTCCCGATCGTATTTGCTTCAGCACTTACCAAGCAGCGAATATTTAAGGTACTTGAAACAGCTAAAGATGTGTATATGAACCGAAAAGCGCATATCGGCACATCCAAGTTGAACGAGGTGATGTTACCTTTGATAGAGGCTTTTCCACCTCCATCAATCAAAGGAAAGTATATCAAGATCAAGTATTGTATGCAATTGCCGAATACCCAGATTCCGTCTTTTGTATTCTTTGCCAACCTTCCACAGTATGTGAAAGAGCAGTACAAACGGTTCCTTGAAAACAAAATCAGGGAAAACTGGACCTTGACAGGTACACCGATACATATATTTATTCGTCAGAAATAAATTCTCTTCAAAAGAAAATGCGTAATATAGTTATCGTTCTGTTCGCTAGCGTCATCTTTTTTTCGGCCTGTTCCGAAAAACATGAAGATGACAAAGCTGCTATGGCGGCGAAGAATTATTATTCAATGCTTATAGAAGGAAAATATGCTGAATTTATAGATGCGACGGCCAATACAGGGAATCTACCGCGTTCATATAAAGAACAACTAGTCACAAACATCAAGCAGTTTGCGTCTGTTCAGAAAGAAGAACGCGGTGGAATAAAAGACGTGAAAGTCGTCAGTTCTACATATAATAAGAAGAAAACTGCAGCGGATGTGCTTCTTGTCCTGTGTTATAAAGACAGTGCAAGCGAAGAAGTTGTAGTACCTATGGTGGAAAAAGGAGGAAAATGGTTGATGCGCTAGCCGTTATTGGCCTCTTTCCCGTTTTCTATTTCTTCTTCCAGAGCCACATCTTTCACTTTCCTGAATAAGTCGGAAGCGAATATGAAATCATTCAGTTTCTTGTTCGTCGAACTTACTATCTCGTCTTTGTTGCCTTGCCATTCCTTGATGCCCTCACACAGAAAAACTATGTTCTCGCCTATACCCATTACAGAATTCATGTCATGCGTGTTCACGATTGTGGTGGTGTTAAACTCCTGAGTGATACTATGGATCAGGTCATCTATGACCAGTGATGTCTTCGGGTCCAGACCCGAATTAGGTTCGTCACAGAACAGATATTGCGGGTTCAGTGATATCGCGCGCGCTATCGCTACACGTTTCTGCATACCTCCCGATATTTCACCGGGAAACTTGTCCTGAGCGTCGATCAGATTGACACGGTCAAGACAGAACTGCGCCCGTTTCACCCGTTCACGGTAATTCATGTTGGAAAACATATCAAGAGGAAACATCACGTTTTCCAGAACAGACAGAGAATCAAAAAGAGCCGCACTTTGGAAGATCATACCCATACGCCTTCGGAGCATCACTTTCTCTTTCTTTGTCATAGCGACAAAATCCTCATCATCATAAAGAATCTCCCCGCTTGTAGGCGAAAGCAGTCCGACAAGGTTTTTCATAAAGACGGTCTTTCCCGAACCACTTTGACCGATGATAAGATTGGTCTTACCGTTTTCAAAATGAGTATTGATATCTTTCAATACATCTTTATCACCGAATGATTTATATAAATGTTTGACTTCTATCATAATTAAGAGAGTAGTTGGGTTAAAAATAAGTCGGAAAAGAGAATCAGTACACTGCTGCAAACTACGGAATCAGTGCTGGCCTTACCTACGTTGACAGAACCGCCTTCCACCGTGTATCCGAAAAATGAAGGGACACTGGAAATGATAAAGGCGAAAAACAGACTCTTGATAATACTCATCCACACGAACCATTGATTGAAATCATGCTGAAGTCCGATGGTCAGTTCATCAGGACTGATGATATGTCCGAAGTAGGAGGTGGCGTAAGCGCCTATAATACCCGCAGCCGTACTGAATATGACCAGAAACGGCATGATGGTAATCATTCCCAATATCTTAGGCAATATAAGAAAACAGGCTGAATTTACGCCCATAATATCAAGTGCGTCTATCTGTTGCGTCACACGCATCGTACCCAGTTCGGAAGCAATGTTCGACCCCACCTTTCCTGCAAGAATCAGACACATGATTGATGATGAAAATTCAAGAAGCATAATCTCACGTGTCACATAACCCGTAACGAAATGAGGCATCCACGGACTCTGAATGTTAAGTTTGATCTGAATACAAATAACAGCACCGATAAAAAAAGATATCAACAGAACAATGCCGATGGAATTTACGCCGAGCTGCGCCATTTCTTTGACATATTGTTTCAGAAACATCCTCATACGCTCAGGGCGGGCGAAAGTCTTGCCCATCAGAATAAGATAATGTCCGAGAGTTGTTAAATATTTATGTATCAACATTGCTAATTATATTTATATTTGCCTACAAAAGTAACCAAAATCCTCTAAAAAACTGCAATATATTGAATAGTTTTTAATTTTATCACCGTTATTAGCTACATTTTTATTATTTTTGCACACCAAATAATATATTATGGACGTAACAGAACAGCAAAATCAGGAAGGCATGGTGCTCCGGACCGAAGGTTTGGTGAAGCGTTATGGTAAACGTACTGTGGTCAACGATGTTTCAATTGACGTTAAACAAGGCGAGATAGTTGGACTATTGGGTCCGAACGGTGCCGGTAAAACTACTTCTTTCTATATGGCGACAGGTCTGATCGTACCTAATGCGGGTAAGATATTCCTTGACGATAATGATATTACAGATTATCCGGTATATAAACGCGCCAGAGCAGGTATAGGTTATCTGGCACAGGAAGCCAGCGTGTTCCGAAAACTCAGTGTCGAGGATAATATCATGGCTGTATTGGAGATGACCAAGATGACTCATAAGGAACAGGTTGACAAACTGGAGAGTCTGATCAGGGAGTTTCGTCTCGGAAAAGTAAGGAAAAACAAAGGAGACCAGTTGTCAGGAGGTGAAAGGCGCCGTACTGAGATTGCCCGTTGCCTGGCCATTAATCCAAAATTCATTATGCTTGATGAGCCCTTTGCTGGTGTTGACCCTATTGCTGTCGAAGATATACAACATATCGTATGGCAGTTGAAATATCGGAATATCGGAATATTGATAACCGACCATAATGTCCAGGAAACCTTGAGCATCACCGATAGGGCCTATTTGCTTTTTGAAGGACGTATCTTATTTCAGGGAACACCTGAAGAACTTGCGGAAAATAAAATTGTGAGGGAAAAATATCTGAGTAACAGTTTTGTACTCCGCAAAAAAGATTTCCAGAGTATAGATGAAGAAAAGAGACTCCGTGAAGAACGTGAAGATGGTTAAAAAATATAATAAATAATACATTTTTAATGCTTTAATTAGTTTTTTTGAGCTAATATCACTAACTTTGCAGCTCATTAAAAAATCAGAGTTTAAGAATAACTTGATATAAATAATAACAATAATAAAAAATTATACATCAGAAATGAAAATTTCATTTGAAAATCCCGACAAAGTCACAGGTGTTTTGACTTTGGCGATCGAAGAGGCTGATTACAAGGAAAATGTCGAGAAGACATTGAAAGATTATCGTAAAAAAGCTAATGTTCCCGGATTCCGTCCCGGACAAGTTCCAATGGGAATGATAAAAAGACAGTTTGGCACTTCTATAAAAGTAGATGAGATAAATAAACTCTTGGGTGAGAAATTGTATGGTTATATCAAGGAGAATAATATCCAGATGCTTGGTGAGCCATTGCCAAACACAGAAAAACAGGGTCAAGTTGATTTCGAGAAAGAAAATAATTTTGAATTTGTTTTTGATATTGCAGTAGCTCCAGAGTTTAAAGCTGAATTGACCGCAAAAGACACAGTCGATTATTATAATATCAATATAGATGATGATTTGATTAATCGTCAGATAGATATGTTCGCTTCACGTGCAGGTCATTATGACAAAGTAGACGAGTATAAAGACAATGATATGCTCAAGGGAGAACTGCATGAATTGGACGAAAAGGGCAATACCAAAGAAGGTGGTATTACTGTAGAAGGTGCTGTACTGATGCCTAATTATATAAAAGTTGACGATCAGAAAAAACTGTTCGACGGTGCCAAGAATAATGATGTTGTAGTCTTTAACCCGAAGAAGGCTTATCCGGAAAGTGATGTAGAGATTTCATCTCTTCTGAAAATCAGTAAGGAAGAAGCTGCTACAATTACAGCCGATTTCAGCTATCAGATAACAGAAATTTCACGATTTGCTCCAGCTGAAGTAAATCAGGAATTGTTCGATCAGGTATACGGAAAAGGTGCTGTCAAGGATGAAAAGGATTTCCGCGCGAAGATAGCAGAAGGTCTGAAGGCTCAGTTGACTACCGACAGCGACTTCAAATTTATCCAGGACGTACGTGCTTATCTGGAAAAGAAGGTTGGTAAACTGACATATCCGGATGCATTGCTGAAGAAGATCATGCTGAACAACAACAAGGATAAAGGCGAGGACTTCGTAGAAAAGAACTATGACAATAGCATCAAGGAACTTACATGGCATCTTATCAAAGAGCAGTTGGTTAAGGCTAACGATATAAAGATAGCTGAAGCCGACATCAAGGATGCTGCAAAAGAAGCTGCAAGAGCACAATTTGCACAATACGGAATGACCAACATCCCAGATGAATATCTTGAAAATTATGCAAGTGAAATGCTTAAAAAACAAGAAACCGTTGAAGGTCTTGCAGATAGAAGCGTGGAGCGTAAACTGACAGATGCTTTGAAAAAAGTTGTTAAACTGAAGGAAAAAGCAGTGTCTTTGGACGACTTTAATAAAATGATGGGAGAATAAAATAAAATTTTGATAAAAATAATCTCTAAATAATAGAGGTTATCGACTTTTTTTATTATCTTTGTTCCTACGAACAAAAACAAAAAGGTCGATAACCTCTATTTTTAGTATTAAAACGTTGAAAAATGAATGATTTTAGAAAATATGCTACCAAGCATTTAGGTATGAACGGAATGGTGCTGGATGATGTTATAAAGTCTCAGGCACAGTATCTGAACCCGTATATTTTGGAAGAACGTCAACTGAATGTTACTCAGATGGATGTGTTTTCTCGACTCATGATGGACCGTATCATATTTTTGGGTACAGAGATCGACGACTATACAGCCAACACGCTTCAGGCACAGTTGCTGTATCTTGATTCTGCCGACTCAGGCAAGGATATCTCTATATATATCAATTCTCCCGGTGGGAGCGTTTCAGCCGGTTTGGGTATATATGATACGATGCAGTTTATTTCAAGTGATGTAGCTACCATCTGTACAGGAATGGCGGCTTCGATGGCATCTGTCCTGCTGGTGTCGGGAACAGAAGGAAAACGTTCCGCTCTACCGCACAGCCGTGTCATGATTCATCAACCGATGGGTGGTACACAGGGTCAGGCTTCCGATATTGATATCGTAGCCAAGCAGATTAACATTTTGAAGAAAGAATTGTATACTATCATATCAGACCATTCTCACACGCCATACGAGAAGGTATATGCAGATTCAGACCGTGACTATTGGATGACGGCAGAAGAAGCGAAAGCCTATGGCATGGTAGATAATGTATTGACAAGAAAGAAATAAATCAATGATGAAAAAGGTATGTAGTTTTTGTGGTAGAGGTGAAAAGGATGTAAAACTCCTGATTACCGGTTTGAATGGATATATCTGTGAAGATTGTGCCAGTCAGGCATACCAGATTGTTTTGTCATCCGGTCTGAAGGATGAGGAAAAGTACGGCAAAGAGAAGAAATTTAAAATTAAAAAAGTTCCAAAACCGATTGAAATAAAAAACTATCTAGACCAGTATGTGATTGGTCAGGAAGATGCCAAACGTTACTTAGCCGTTTCTGTATATAATCATTATAAAAGATTACAGCAACCGGAGGATAACGATGGTGTAGAAATCGAAAAAAGTAATATTATCATGGTAGGCAGTACTGGCACAGGCAAAACATTGCTTGCTCGTACTATTGCGAAACTTTTGGATGTACCTTTTACTATCGTTGATGCAACTGTTTTTACAGAAGCGGGATATGTAGGCGAGGATGTCGAGAGTATTTTGTCTCGACTCTTGCAAGTTGCCGATTATAATGTCAATGCAGCCCAGAGAGGAATCGTGTTTATAGACGAGATAGATAAAATCGCGCGTAAAAGTGACAACCCCTCAATCACAAGGGATGTCAGTGGGGAAGGTGTTCAACAGGGATTGCTGAAATTGCTTGAGGGCTCTATTGTCAACGTCCCCCCACAGGGAGGCCGCAAACATCCTGACCAGGAATATATACACGTTGACACGAAGAACATACTCTTTGTATGTGGCGGTGCATTTGATGGTATAGAACGGAAGATAGCGCAGAGACTTAATACTCATGTAGTCGGATATAATTCTGTTCAGAACGTACAGAAAATTGATAAGGAAAATCTGATGAAATACATCGTTCCTCAAGATTTGAAATCTTTCGGACTGATACCCGAAATCATAGGTCGGCTGCCAGTTCTTACCTATTTGAATCCTTTGGATAAGAAAGCGTTACGTAATATATTGACAGAACCCAAAAACTCTATTGTTAAACAATATATCAAATTGTTTGAGATGGACGGCATCGCATTGACATTTTCTCCTGATGTATTGGAATATATTGTGGACAAAGCTGTCGAGTATAAACTGGGTGCCCGTGGATTGAGAAGCATTGTAGAAGCTGTTATGATGGAAGCAATGTTTGATATGCCTTCCAGAAGAATAAAATCTTATGAAGTGACATTGGATTATGCCAAGAAACAGTTGGAGAAGACTCAATTGAATAAATTGGTAAGTGCATGATAATTTAATATAATATGCGAAAGAAAGGAGCTGCTAATAATTAATATGGCAAAAGAAGTTAACCTTATTGAAGATTTAAAGCGCTATTTTGGTTTCGATAAATTCAAAGGGGACCAAGAAGCCATTATCCGTAATTTATTAGACGGAAATGATACTTTTGTGCTTATGCCTACAGGAGGCGGTAAGTCGCTTTGTTATCAATTGCCATCCCTTATTATGGATGGTACAGCGATTGTTATATCGCCATTGATAGCTCTAATGAAAAATCAGGTGGATGTTATCAGTAATCTAAGTGATGAAGAAGGTGTCGCCCATTATCTTAACTCATCGCTTAATAAGGCTGCTATAGATCAGGTCAAGAATGATATGCGTTCAGGAAAGACCAAATTGTTATATGTCGCTCCTGAATCCTTGACAAAGGATGAAAATGTAGAGTTCCTTAAAACGGTAAAAATATCTTTTTATGCCATTGACGAAGCTCATTGTATCTCTGAATGGGGGCATGACTTCCGTCCGGAATACCGCAGAATTCGTCCAATTATCAATGAAATAGGAAAAGCGCCCATCATAGCGCTCACGGCCACAGCTACAGATAAAGTGAGAACGGATATCAAGAAAAATCTTGGTATAGTGGATGCTCATGAATTCAAAAGCTCTTTCAACCGTCCTAACCTTTATTATGAAGTAAGGCCTAAAAACCAAGATATAGATAAGGAAATCATTAAGTTTATCAAGAAGCACAGTGGAAAGAGTGGTATTATTTATTGCCTTTCCAGAAAGAAGGTAGAGGAACTTGCTGAAATATTAAGAGCCAATGAGATTCCGGCGGCGGCTTATCATGCCGGACTGGATTCCGTCACGCGTTCGCAGACTCAGGATGATTTCCTTATGGAGAAAATAGATGTGATTGTCGCGACGATCGCATTCGGAATGGGTATAGACAAACCAGATGTCCGTTTTGTTATACATTATGATATACCTAAGAGTCTGGAAGGCTATTACCAGGAAACAGGGCGTGCCGGACGAGATGGCGGTGAAGGATTGTGCATTACTTTTTATTCGTACAAGGACCTTCAGAAACTGGAGAAGTTTATGGAAGGAAAGCCTGTCGCCGAACAGGATATCGGCAGACAGCTGCTTCAGGAGACAGCTGCTTATGCCGAGTCGTCGGTATGCCGCAGAAAGATGCTGCTGCATTATTTTGGAGAAGTTTATGACAAGGATAATTGTGGCAACTGTGATAACTGTCTTCATCCGAAAGAAAAGAAAGAAGCAGAAGATCAACTGCTGATTGTTCTTAATGCCATTTCTACAATTAAGGAAAACTTCCGGACCGACTACGTAATAGATTATGTAAGAGGAATAGAAACCGATGATATCGTGGCCCATAATCATCAGGAGAATGAAGATTTCGGTGCTGGTGCTGATGAAGATGAAAAGATATGGAATCCTGTGATAAGACAGGCATTGATAGCCGGTTATATTAAAAAGGATGTGGAAAATTACGGATTGCTGAAGTTGACAGCAAGCGGAAAGAAATTTATGAAGAAACCGGAATCTTTCATGATTGTGGAAGACAAGGAATTCTCCGATGAGGAATATGAGGCATACGAAAGAGACAGTGCCAGTAGTGCATTGGATCCCGCACTTTATTCCATGTTGAAAGATCTGAGAAAGAAAATAGCGAAGAGTACACAGCAACCGCCGTATACAATATTCCTGGATGTATCTTTGGAACAGATGGCTACCGATTATCCTATCACATTGGACGAACTGAAAAACATTCAAGGCGTCGGTGAAGGAAAAATCAAGAAAAACTATTGCAAAGACTTTGTTGAATTAATCAAGAAGCACTGCAAAGAAAACAATATAGAACGGCAGGCCGATTTGCGCGTCCGCACTGTTGCCAAGAAGTCAATCCAGAAAGTCAGTATCATACAGAGTGTAGACAGACAGATACCATTAGATGATATCGCATCAGCCAAAGGCATTGATTTTGATGATTTGTTGGATGAGATCGAAGCGATTGTGTACAGTGGAACCAAGTTGAATATCAACTATTTTCTGGAGGATGTGATGGATGAAGATCACATTGACGACATCTACGAATACTTCAAAGAATCGGATACAGACGACCTACATGTAGCGATGAAAGAACTGGGTGATGAATATGATGAAAACGAGATTCGTCTGGTCCGTATAAAGTTTATGTCGGAGGTTGCAGATTAATTTGCGTTAATTCCGTGCGAAAATGCTTAAAACATATCTCTATATCCAGAAAAATAGCTAAATTTGCACGCAATAAATTTTTAAATAATATATGTCATCATTTATTGCAGATAAAATTGTAATGGACGGTCTCACATTCGACGACGTCCTTCTGATACCTTCTTATTCGGAGGTATTACCAAAAATGGTTGAGTTGGAAACAAAGTTCACCCGTAACATCAAGTTAAATATCCCTTTCGTTACTGCAGCAATGGATACAGTAACAGAATCACAGATGGCCATAGCCATAGCGAGAGAAGGTGGAATAGGTGTTATTCATAAGAATATGTCGATAGACGAACAGGCTCGCCAAGTTGCAATCGTTAAACGTGCTGAAAATGGAATGATATATGATCCTGTTACGATACGTAGAGGTTCTACAGTTCAGGATGCGCTTGATATCATGGCAGATTATCACATTGGTGGTATACCTGTCGTAGATGAAGACAACCACCTCGTAGGAATTGTGACAAACCGCGATTTGCGTTTTGAGAGACATTTGGATAAGAAAATTGATGATGTCATGACAAAGGACAACATCGTCACCACCCATCAGCAGACCGACTTGATAGCTGCCGCCAAGATATTACAGGAATATAAGATAGAAAAATTGCCTGTAGTGGACAAGGATAATCATCTGGTAGGTCTGATTACCTATAAGGATATCACAAAAGCCAAAGACAAACCTATCGCATGTAAAGATGAAAAAGGCCGACTCCGTGTCGCAGCCGGTGTTGGTGTCACTGTTGATACATTAGACAGAATGAGTGCTTTGGTTGAAGCAGGTGCCGATGCCATTGTTATTGATACTGCACATGGTCATTCAAAATATGTAATAGAAAAACTAAAAGAAGCCAAAGCTAAATTCTCCAATGTCGATATCATCGTAGGTAATGTAGCTACAGGAGATGCTGCGAAGATGTTGGTAGACAACGGCGCAGATGGCGTAAAAGTAGGTATCGGTCCTGGCTCTATCTGTACGACCCGTATCGTAGCAGGTGTAGGAGTTCCGCAACTTAGTGCTGTGTATGACGTAGCAAGCGCACTTGAAGGAACGGGTGTTCCTTTGATTGCAGACGGAGGATTACGTTATTCAGGTGATATTGTTAAAGCGCTGGCAGCAGGAGGTCACAGTGTCATGATCGGTTCGTTGGTAGCTGGAACAGAAGAAAGCCCTGGCGAAACAATCATATTCAACGGTCGTAAGTTTAAGAGCTATCGCGGTATGGGTTCGCTGCAGGCCATGGAAAATGGGTCAAAAGATAGATATTTCCAGTCTGGTACAAGTGACGTCAAAAAGTTGGTTCCGGAAGGAATAGCCGGTCGCGTACCATACAAAGGAACGGTTCAAGAAGTTATATATCAGTTGGTCGGTGGATTACGTTCAGGTATGGGTTATTGTGGCTCAGGCAGTATAGATGCATTGCACAATGCTAAGTTTGCCCGTATCACCAATGCCGGCGTGATGGAAAGTCATCCTCATGATATAACAATTACCAGTGAGGCACCTAATTATAGCCGTCCTGAATAAAAGACTATCCAATGAAAAGAATCGCTTTCTTACTGGTTTCCTTTGTATGCCTTTTAGCAATATCTGCTAAAGACGATCCCACCGTTATGACGGTCAACGGAGTCCCAGTATCACGTTCTGAGTTTGAGTATTCATATAACAAAAACAATTCAGAAGGCGTCATAGACAAGAAGAGTGTCAGCGAATATGTGGATCTGTTCGTCAATTATAAGTTGAAAGTTGCTGCGGCGTTAGACGCCCACATGGATACCATGTCTTCTTTCAAGAAAGAGTTTGCCACATATCGTGATCAGCAGATTCGTCCTTCTTTCGTATCTGATGAAGATTTGCAGAGAGAGGCATTGTCTGTGTATAATGATACCAAGAAGAGAATAGGGGAGAAAGGACTGGTACGTCCCGCCCATATTTTTATCCATCTTGGTCAGAAGGCCAGTGACGCAGAGCAGAAATCAGCTAAGAGCAAGATAGATTCTTTATACAGTATTCTGAAAAAAGGAGCTGTTTTTGAAGAGGTCGCCAAGAAATATTCACAAGACAATTCCGCTTCTCAGGGAGGATTGTTGCCATGGATAGGTCCCGGTCAAACCTTAAAGGAGTTTGAGGATCAGGCTTATTCCCTTAAAAAGGGCGAAATGAGCAAACCGTTCCTTTCTGCTGCCGGTTATCATATCATTCTGATGAAGGACAAAAAGCAGTTGGAACCGTTCGATTCTTTGAAATCCGATATATTAAAGTTTATTGAACAGCGTGGAGTAAGAGAAAAAATCATTGATGAAAAGTTGGACACGTTGGTTAAACGAAGCAATAACACCTTGTCAAAAGAGCAGATTGTGGAGCAGAAAGCTGCCGAGATGGAGCAGCATGATTCTGATTTGAAGAATCTGATCAGGGAGTATCATGATGGTTTGTTACTTTATGAGATCAGCAACCGTACGGTATGGGACAAGGCCGCCAAAGATGAAGAAGGACTGTCTAAGTTTTATAAAAAGAACAAGAAAAAGTACACTTGGGATTCCCCTCGCTTTAAAGGTATCGTATACCATGTGAAGAACGAGGCGGATAAAGAAGCAGTCAGAAAATGTCTGAAAGGCGTTCCTTTTACGGAATGGGCCGATAAACTGAGAAAGGCGTTCAACAGCGATTCAATTATAAGGATAAGAGTAGAAAAAGGAATCTTCAAGAAAGGTGACGATGCTTTCGTGGATAAAATGATATTCGGGAAGGATACGTTGACAAAGGAACTGAAGGATTATCCTATTGACGCGACTTATGGTAAACTGTTGAAGAAGCGTCCGGAAAGTTATGAAGATGTCCGTGGACTGGTGACAGCCGATTATCAGGACGCGATGGAAAAGCAATGGGTTAGTGAACTCCGTAAGAAGTATCCCGTCGTAATTTATGATGATGTAATCAAAACCGTTAAAACTCAAACTAGATGAAAAGAAGATATAACACAAAAATATGTATCGCGTTTGCAATACTGTTAGGATGTCTCGGGCTGAAAGCCCAGACTCAAAACCAGGACAATAACCAACCCAAGAAACAAAGTCTGGATATTGACAGCATTGATCAGGATAAAGTGATCGATGAGGTAATATGGGTTGTCGGCGACGAGGCCATATTAAAGTCGGATGTTGAAGCAATGCGTGCCCAGTCTGAGGTGGAAAATATCAAGTTCAAGGGAAATCCAGACTGTGCAATTCCAGAACAACTGGCTGTACAGAAACTGTTTCTGCATCAAGCCGCTATCGATAGTCTCGAAGTTACCGAATCCGAAATCAGTACCGGTATCGAAGACCAGATAAACTATTGGATACAGTTGATCGGTTCGAAAGAAAAATTGGAAGAATATAAAAAACAGACCGTATCCCAGATGCGTAGTCAGATGCACGACGAATTCAAAGACCGCCAGATGATTCAGAAGATGAAGGAAAAGTTGGTCAAAGATATAGCAGTGTCTCCAGCTGATGTACGTGCCTATTTTAAAGATATACCCAAAGACAGTATCCCTTTTGTACCTACAGAAGTGGAAGTACAGATCATTACGAGGACACCAAGAATAGAGCCTGAAGAAATAAACAGGGTTAAGGATCAATTAAGAGATTATACAGACAGGGTTAACAATGGGACTTCATCATTCTCATCATTGGCCCGCTTATATTCAGAGGATCCAGGTTCCGCGCGACAGGGAGGAGAACTGGATTATACAGGTCGAGGTATGCTGGATCCGGCATTTGCCAACGTCGCCTTTAATCTTACCGATCCCAAGAAAGTTTCCAAGATTGTAGAAAGCGAATACGGGTATCATATTATACAATTGATTGATAAACGTGGCGATAAAATAAAAGTGCGACATATATTGTTAAAACCGCATGTCTCGGATGAGGCGATAACAAAGTCCATTTTAAGACTCGATTCTATTGCCGATGATATCCGTGCGAACAAGTTCACATTTGATGCTGCCTCAACATTTATTTCAGACGACAAGGATACGAAGAACAACCACGGTCTGATGTTTAATTCGTCCCAGGTCGGCAGAACGTCCAAGTTTAAGATGGAAGATTTACCGGCAGAAATAGCCAAAGTGGTAGACACCTTAAAAGTGGGTGAGGTATCCAGTGCGTTCAAGATGATCAATACGAAAGGGAAAGACGTCTGTGTCATTGCCAAACTGAAGAGTCGTATTCCAGGTCATAAAGCATCAATGACGGAGGATTTCCAGACCTTGAAAGATGTGGTGCTGAACAAGAAAAAAGAGCAGACATTGCACGACTGGGTCGTAAATAAGATAAAATCGACATACGTTCGTATCAATGATAATTATAAAAACTGTGATTTCGAGTATCAAGGTTGGGTTAAATAAATGACAATTAAGAAGACAAATATACCTTTATACGGGCATAGAATCATACTACTATTGGTTCTATGCCTGTTTGGATTGAGCATGATGCAATCCAAGGGACATCGTTCCCGTAAGATAAAAGGTGACAATAGGGTATATCTAATTCATTCAGACGTATTGCATTACGATTATATTCGTAATCCCGATGCTCAGATACTTAATGGTCATGTAGCCTTCAAGCATCAGGGAGCCCGCCTCTTTTGCGACAGTGCTTATTTTTATGAAGCGTCTAATTCCTTCGAGGCTTTCGGTCATGTCAGAATGATACAGGGTGACACTCTCTCCCTGAAAAGCGATTACGCATATTACGACGGTAATGAACAGATGGCGATGGCCAGACGGAATGTACTGCTCATTCATCGTAAGACGAAGTTATATACAGACAGTCTCAATTACGACCGCCTGTATAGCATCGGATATTTCTTTGAAGGCGGTAAACTGCTGGACGAGAAGAATGTGCTCACTTCCGACTGGGGACAGTACAGTACCGCAACCCGTGAAGCCGTGTTCAACTATAATGTTAAGTTGAAGAACCCTAAATTCTATCTCACTACCGACACATTGCATTATGATACCCGTACAGCGGTTGCCAACATTGTAGGACCTTCCCATATCAAGTCGGGCGACAGTCGTATCTATTCTGAATCCGGATATTATGATTCCCGTCGGGACCGGTCGCGCCTCTATGGTCGTTCGGTCATCACCAATAAGGACCGCACCATCGTAGGCGACAGCGTTTATTACGACTCAAAGAGAAAAATCAGTCAGGGATTCAACAATGTCATCTATACCGACAAGAAAAATAAAAATCAGTTTAAGAGCGATTACGGCTATTATAATGAAGCCAAAGGATACGGTATGGCCACTAAAAAAGCTGTTGCGATAGATTATTCGCAGAAAGATACCCTGTATATTCATGCCGATACCTTTAAGATATATACATTTCATATCAATACCGACTCCATGTACCGTAAAATGCATGCCTTTCATAAGGTGCGCGCTTACCGGCTCGATGTCCAGGGCGTTTGCGATTCCTTGGTGTATAATACGAAGGATTCTTGTATGACCATGTACAAAGACCCGATTGTCTGGAACCAGAATCAACAGCTTCTGGGTGACCAGATACGTGTCTACACTAACGATTCCACTATCAAGTGGGCGCATGTGATAGGTAATTCCCTGTCAGTGCAGCAGATGCCGGATAAAGAACATTTCAATCAGGTGTCATCTGTCGATATGCGCGCATTTTTCGTCAAAGGAGAAATCCATCTGGGTATAGCCGAAAAGAATGTCAAGGCGGTTTATTATCCCCAGGACGATGCCGACAGCAGTCTGATAGGACTTAACTATACCGAAACCGACACAATGAAGATGTATTTGAAGAATAGAGTTCTTCAGAAGATTTGGATGCCGTCGGCTACCGGTACATTATATCCGATGTCACAGATACCGCCGTCGAAGAAATATCTTCCCGAATATGCATGGTTTGATTATATCCGTCCGTTGGATAAGGATGACATATTCAAGTGGCGCGACAGAAAAGGCGGTCAGACCTTAAAACCGTCTATTCGTCATGCGCCGCCATTACAGTCATTAAAGGAGAAGGATGCACCGATAGAAAAAGTTGAATCCAAGGA
>NZ_CALMHT010000152.1 GCF_937863835.1 uncultured Prevotella sp. | reverse complement strand
TTTAGAGTAACTTTGCACGTTATATGGTACTGAATTATATCTGGATTGCATTTTTTGTCATCGCCTTCATTTTCGGGGCGATACAACTAGTGATGGGAGACACTACAATCTTCCAGAAAATGGTAGACGCCACTTTCGACTCGTCAAAAACAGCGTTTGAAACATCTATAGGACTTACCGGTGTACTGGCATTATGGCTGGGTATCATGAAAATCGGCGAAAAAGCCGGAATGGTTAACGTTCTGGCAAGGGCTTTGAGTCCGGTATTCTCCAAACTGTTTCCGGACATTCCTAAAAACCACCCTGTGATGGGAAGTATCTTTATGAACATCGCATCCAATATGCTGGGACTCGACAATGCTGCCACACCAACCGGACTGAAGGCGATGAGTCAGATGCAGGAACTCAATACCAAAAAAGATACGGCGACCAATCCGATGATTATGTTTCTGGTGCTCAACACCAGTGGACTGACAATCATTCCGACTACCATTCTCGCTTTCCGTGCCTCTTACGGAGCTGCCACACCGACGGATGTGTTTATCCCTATCCTACTGGCTACGACAGTGGCAACGATTATGGGTATCATCATCACTTCTATCTGGCAAAAGATTAATCTTTTCCAACCGGCGCTCTTGGCGTTCCTTGTTGGAATTTGTGCCTTTGTCGGTCTGGTGATATGGGGATTCGGTCGTATGGACAAGGATACAATGGCAACGGTGACCAGTCTTTCGGGAAACCTGATTCTGCTCAGTATCATACTCAGTTTTATCATAGCTGGATTTTTCAAGAAAATAAATGTTTACGATGCTTTCATAGAAGGTGCCAAAGAGGGTTTCACCACCGCCGTACGTATCATCCCTTATCTTGTAGCCATATTGGTAGGTGTAGGTGTGTTCCGCGCTTCGGGTGCCATGGACATGCTTATCAATGGTATATCACATGGCTTTCAGGCTTTCGGACTGAACACTGACTTCGTGGGGGCTCTGCCTACTGCCTTCATGAAACCGCTGTCGGGAAGCGGTGCACGCGGACTGATGATGGAAGCGATGAAAACTTACGGTCCTGATTCATTCGTAGGCCGACTCAGTTGTATCTTCCAAGGTTCTACAGATACCACATTCTATATTCTGGCAGTATATTTCGGTTCTGTAAGCGTAAAATACACCCGTCATGCAGTGGCATGCGGACTACTTGCCGATCTTGCCGGTGTGATAGCAGCTATTACCATCGCATACATATTTTTCGGCAACTAAAAGGAATTGATTAATTCATAAAAAAAATATTATGGCTAACTTAAAGTCACTTGCTAAGGATACTGCAATTTATGGTATGAGCAGTATCATTGGACGCTTTTTAAATTATCTGCTCGTACCGATATATACAGCCAAACTTTCTGCCGCTAGCGGAGGTTATGGTGTCATAACCAACTTATATGCATACACCGCATTACTTCTGGTTATCCTGACTTATGGCATGGAAACCACGTTTTTTAGATATGCCAACAAATCTAATGAAAATCCGGAGCGGGTATATTCCACCATTTTGATTTCCGTTGGTTTCACATCCTTGCTGTTTATCGCATTAGTTTTCCTTTTTTTGCCACAGATTTCCGGATTCATGGGATACTCAGACCATCCGTCATATATATGGGTAATGGCTATGACGGTGGCTATCGATTCTTTCCAATGCATACCTTTCGCTTATCTGAGATACAAGAAACGCCCGATCAAGTTTGCGACGCTCAAATTGCTCTTCATCGTAATGAACATACTGCTGAACGTGATTTACTTTATTGTATTGCCTGCAATGTATAAGTCTAATCCTGATATAATAGGTAAGATTTACGATCCGACAGTGGGTGCAGGATACGCATTCTATATCAACCTATTCTGCACGGGTTCCATCACTTTCTGTTTCTTTAAAGAACTTACAGGATTCAAGTATGTATTCGACAAAGCTCTCATGAAGAGAATGATGACTTACAGTTGGCCAATACTGGTACTTGGTATCGCAGGAATATTAAACCAGACAGCCGACAGGATTCTGTTCCCTTATATATACAAAGGTTCGGATATGAATATGCAACTCGGTATCTATGGAGCTGCAAGTAAGATTGCGATGATTATGGCCCTTATCACACAGGCTTTCAGATATGCCTACGAGCCCTTCGTTTTCGGCAAAGCTAAAGAGAACGATAACCGTGAGACTTACGCCAAAGTGATGAAATACTTTGTTATTTTCACATTGTTCGCCTATCTGATGGTTATCGGATATATGGATATTCTGAAATATATCATCGGACGTGACTACTGGGACGGTCTGCGCGTTGTGCCTATCGTTATGATAGGAACTATCATGTATGGTATTTACTTCAATCTGTCTTTCTGGTACAAACTAATCGACAAAACTATATGGGGTGCCTATTTCTCGGGAATCGGATGCACTGTACTGATAATAAGCAATATCATATTCGTGCCCCGTTTCGGATATATGGCTTGCGCGTGGTCGGGTGTCACAGGTTATGGGACATCAATGCTTATCTCATATTTTGTGGGACAGAAGATGTATCGGATAGATTACCCCATTGCAGAAATGATGAAATATGTCATACTGTGCATCATTCTTAATATCGGTATGTATTTCTCCAACCTGTATTTGTCTTTCATTGGAGCTGTCGGCATCAACACGCTACTTATCATCGTATTCGCCGCTTATCTGGTGAAGAAAGATTTCCCGTTAGCCAGTCTACCGATAATTGGTAAGAAATTTAAAAAATAAGATACTAATTATATATGAAAAGATTATCATTCATTGTCTTTTGCCTTTTCGCCATCGTTACGGCAAAAGCTGATGAGGGAATGTGGACTCTCTACAATCTTCCACAACAAGTGTACGAACAGATGAAGGCGGAAGGGTTGCAGATGCCTTACGACCAACTATATAATAGTAAGAGTGCACTGAAAAACGCTGTTGTCAACTTCAGTGGATATTGTACGGGGGTGGTTGTCTCTCCCGACGGACTGGTATTTACCAACCACCATTGCGGATTCGAAGCTATCCGCAGTCATTCCACCGTTCAGAACGACTATATGCTCAACGGTTTTTATGCCAAGACACAGGCTGAAGAACTTCCTAATCAGGATATGTTCGTCAGTTTTATGGTTTCGCAAAGCGATATCACCAACCGTATCAGTACACCTGCCTTCGAAAAACTGGGATACGATGCAAAAGAGAAAGTTATCGATTCCATCGAGAATGTACTGAGCGACTCTGTAAGCAAAGCGGATTCTACCATGTTCGCCGAGGTGAAACCGTTTTATGAAGGCAACAAATACTATCTGACCGTATATCAGACATTCCGCGACCTGCGCCTGGTGTTCGCTCCTACCAAATCGATAGGTAAATTCGGGGGAGAGACAGACAACTGGATGTGGCCGCGGCAGACTTGCGATTTCAGTGTATTCCGTATCTATGCCGACCCGAAGACAAACGGTCCTGCCGAGTACAGCAAAGACAACGTTCCTTATCACCCTGCCGTATGGGCACCCGTCTCCACCGACGGATATAAGAATGGCGACTATGCCATGATTCTGGGATATCCCGGCAGTACAGACCGTTATTTGTCTTCTTATGGAATAAAAGAGATGCGCGACGCCTACAACTCTCCCCGTGTCCAGGTGAGGGAAATCAAACAGGCGATTATGAAGAAGTATATGGCAAAAGACGAGGCCATCCGTATCAAATACGACTCTAAATATGCACGTAGTTCCAATTATTGGAAAAACAGTATCGGTATGAACAAATGTATCGACAGTCTCGAAATCATCCCTCAGAAACAGACTTACGAAAAGAAAATAAAGGCTTATGTAGACTCTACAGGTTATATGAAAGGCAAACTGGATTTCGATAAAATGGCCCAGTTGTATGCAGAACGTTTCGAGCATTCACGAGCTACGATGTTTTGGAATGAAACATTCCGTCGCGGTGCCGATTTCCCATCAAGAGCTTTGGATATAGCACAGAGTCAAGAGAAAGCGATGAAAGCTAAAGACGGAACGAAAGAAATCGTTTACCCCGACATCACCAGCACTTATGATGAACAGTTGGACAAGGAGATGTTCCTCGCTACACTTCAAAACTATAACAAGATGGTACGCCCGGAATTTTTACCTGAGATGTATAATACGATTAAAGATGAATTTAATGGCGACTATACTAAATATGTGGATTACCTGTACAGCAAGTCCAATATTATGAAGAAAGATGTGAAGTGGTATGTGAACAAAAAGAAGACCCTGAAAGATCCCGGATATATCCTGGGTCGTCAGATTATGGAAAGTATGATAACAGAGAAAGCCAGACTCGAAAAAATCAACGATTCCATCGATACACAGGAACAGTACTTATGTGCTGCCATATTACGCATGGAACAGGATATGCCTCATTACAGCGATGCAAACTTCACCATGCGCCTCACGTATGGACAAGTGGGCGGATATAACATGGGCGGTCAGGATTCCGGGTATTATACAGATTCCGAAAGTATTCTGAATAAAATGGAAAAAGGCAAAAACAATGCCGACTATTTTGCAGAGCCACAAATCCAGTCATTAATCAAAGCAAATGATTTTGGTGGTTATAAGGATAAGACCAGCAACAAGATGCAACTTTGTTTCCTCACTAATAACGATATAACCGGTGGCAACAGTGGCAGTCCGGTATTCAACGGTAAAGGTGAACTTATCGGTCTTGCTTTCGATGGTAACTGGGATTCGCTGAGTAATGATATCCACTTCAACAAACAACTGTCGCGCACGATCTGTGTGGATATCCGTTATGTGCTCTATATGATGGACAAATGGGGACACGCCGACAGACTCATAAAAGAAATAAGCAAACCGGAAAAATAAAAGGATGTTGATATTCGTTCAGAAATCAATTGATATAAATAGAAATCCCGTATTCATTGACATGAATACGGGATTTTAGTATTGTGAAAATTGAATGTCTTATTTCTTTTTCGGTCTTCTTCTAGCCCATCCTTCTTCTGAGAAATCAGGTTCTTCGTCCTTGAACTTAACATTATCATTGCCACCCTGGAAGAACTGGCGCCAATCATCTTTCTTACCACGTGCCTTTGTATAACCGCGCTCCTCACGACTGGACTTACCATTACGTGATGATCTGTCGCCGCCACGGTCGCCACCTCTGCTACCGCGACTGCCACGGTTGGAATTGGAACGACTGCTGTCTTCGGCATCGTTGCAACGGACACTGCGACCTTTGAAATCGGCACCGTCAAGTCCTTGCATTACTCTCTGGGCATCCTTTTCGGGCACCTCGATATATGATATCTTATTCAGAAGGTCTATATGGCCTACTTCCTGATGTCCATGTACATTCTTATTAATAAACTGCATCACCTCTCCAGGATAGAAACCGTCCGATTTACCAAGGTTGATAAACAGTCGCTTATATCCGGCTTCAGGTTTATGACTTCTTTCACTGCCGCCACGGGAACCTCTTCCGCCCCTGTCACCACGGTCACCACGCTTACGGTCGCCACGATCAGAACGGTCACCTTTACCGCTAGGCTTTTCTATCTCAGGAGCATCAGCATAATAAGAAAGGAATTTACCGAATTCAAGACTTACTATCTTCTTGATGATATCTTCCTTGTCCATATACTCGAAGTGACGGTTTATCTCCTCGATAAACGGTGCTATCTCCTCCTCGTTTACGTCCACTTTCTCTATCTGGTCCATCACCTTATAGAGTTGTTTGGAACAGATATCCTTTGCTGAAGGTATGGTCCCTTCAACGAATTCTTTGCCTATCTCACGTTCTATGGCGCGCATCTTACCTTTTTCACGGGTATGGATAATAGCAATACTCGTACCCTTCTTTCCTGCACGGCCTGTACGACCGCTGCGGTGCGTATAACTCTCGATATCATCTGGCAAACCGAAGTTGATGACATGAGTAAGATCGTCAACATCCAGTCCACGGGCTGCCACATCGGTAGCGACCAACAACTGCGTAAGATGCTGACGAAACTTCTGCATGGTCAGGTCGCGCTGCTGCTGAGACAAGTCACCATGCAGAGACTCTGCATTATAACCATCATGTATCAGTTTATCGGCCACCTCCTGTGTCTCACGCTTGGTTCGACAGAAAATAATGGCATAAATACGCGGATAAAAGTCTACGATACGTTTCAGTGCCAGATATTTGTCTTTGGCGTTCACCATATAATAGATGTGGTTCACGCTCTCTGCGCCCTCATTACGGCTTCCTACGACGATTTCTTTCGGATCATTGAGATAATTGTGTGCTATCTTCTCTATCTCCTTACTCATGGTAGCGGAGAACAGCAATGTGTTGCGGTCTCTCGGAACACCGGCAAGGATCTCATCAATACTCTCAGAGAATCCCATATTGAGCATCTCGTCTGCCTCATCAAGCACCACATTGTTTACAGCACCAAGTTTGGCTTCACCACGTTTCATCAGGTCGATAAGACGACCAGGTGTAGCTACGATTATCTGTACGCCATGGCGCAACGCATGTATCTGAGTCTCAATAGAAGCACCGCCGTATACGGCAAGCACATGCATTCCACTGATATACTTGGAATAATCGTTGAGGTCGTCGGCAATCTGTAGACACAACTCACGTGTAGGACTCAGCACAATAGCCTGAGTAGCACGATTTGACGCATCGACTTTCTGTAGCAGAGGCAGTCCGTAAGCGGCAGTTTTACCTGTGCCGGTCTGGGCCAAAGCTATAACATCATTACCATTTCCTAATAAATAAGGGATTACTTCTTCTTGTACGGGCATCGGGTTCTCATAACCCATTTCACTGATGGCGCGGCGAATCTCTTCGTTAACGCCCAATTCTTCAAATGTTTTCAAATTAACTTAATTATGTAAATATTGCTCTTCCTCCACCGTGGAGGTAGCATAAAGCGGGCAATTTGAAAACCTTCCCAACCATACCATGGTTCTCGCTGCCCGTCATTTATTCCTGATTTCGGGGTGCAAAGGTAGTGAAAATTAATGAGTTACAGAATTATTAATGCAATTATTTTGTATTTTTCACTAAAATGACTACTTTTGCACCATGATGAAAATAGCAGTATTTTGTTCAGCAAACAAGGATATAGACCACTACTTCTTCGAAAAGACGGAAGAACTGGGCAAATGGTGTGCTGAAAACGGACATACCATCGTTTTCGGCGGTTGCGATATGGGACTGATGGAATGTGTCGCCAAGGCCGCCCATGACCATGGTGGCATGACTATTGGGGTTATACCTTCGAAAGTGGAGAAAAACGGGCATGTCAGCAAATACGTTGACGTAGAGATTCCATGTGACAATCTCAGCGATCGTAAAGACTTGATGTTAGCGCAAAGCGACGTATTCATCGCTCTGCCCGGCGGCATCGGTACACTCGATGAAATATTCACTGTCGCAGCGTCCGCCTGCATCGGTTACCATCACAAGAAGGTGATTATTTATAATATAAAGAACTTTTGGAATCCTCTTATTAACTTGCTAAATGATATACAGAATAAAGGACTGATGCGCGAACCTTATTCCGAACATATTCAAATCGTCAATGATTTTGAGGAACTGAAAAAAATATTGCTCTCTTAATCAAGAGAGCAATATCTATATTGTTTTATCTATCTGCCTTCAGACGATCTGCCATCGCCTTACCCAGCGCTTCGCATTGAACGGCGACTTCAGTGGTAAGACTCTGCTTCATCTCTACAGGTTCTCCTACCGGTTCAAAGTGTAGGCGCGTTTCGTTCAGTTCCTGTATCTTCTCCACAGCCTTGCTCGCCCATCCATAACTGCCGAACCAACCCAGATAATGGTTCTTCACGTCTTTATTACCAATCTCGTTGAGCAGTACATCCATCTCATGATACAACCCTGTGTTGTAAGTAGGAGCACCGACAATCAGTCCGCGGTAACGGAACACATCACGCAGGATATAGGAATGGTCGGTCTTGGACACATTGTACATCACGATATTCTTGATACCTGCCTTACTTGCAGCCCGGGCTATGACTTCCGCCATTCGTTCCGTATTACCATACATGGTACCGTAACATATTACGATACCTTCTTCGGTTTCGTATTTACTCATTTTATCATAGAGTCCTAACACCTTATCGATATACTGATGCCATACCGGACCGTGCGTGGCACAGATATAATCAATCTGCACACCTGCCAGTTTTTTAAGGGCGTTCTGCACCGGTATACCATATTTGCCTACGATGTTGGAATAATAACGTATCATCTCCAACCAGAACGAATCACAGCAGATGTCGGTATCTATCAGTCCACCGTTAAGAGCGCCGAAACATCCGAAAGCATCTCCGGAGAATAGTACATTAGACATGATGTCAAGTGTCACCATCGTCTCGGGCCAGTGCACCATCGGTGTAAGCACAAACTTCAATGTATGTTTGCCAAGAGCGATGGAATCACCGTTTTTCACCTCTATTGTCTCTCCGTCTATACCATAGAATCCGGATAGCATACCGAATGTTTTCTTGTTGCCGATAAACTTAACATTGGGATAAAACTTCTTGATCAGTCCCAGCGAACCGCTATGGTCGGGTTCCATGTGATTGATAACTACATAATCAATATCACGATTACCGATAACATGATGAATATTCTCAATAAACTGAGTAAAAAAGTCAACCTCCACAGTATCTATCAGGCATACCTTATCGTCATCTATCAGATAAGAGTTGTAAGATACACCATCAGGAAGAGGCCAAAGTCCTTCGAAACGTGACTTGTTGCGGTCGTTAACACCCACATAGTAGATTTTGTCTGTTATTTCTATCATAGTCTTATGTATTTATTCTTCATTCGTCTGTGAAAGATATTCGGTCATTTCATTTTGCATCTGAGCGCCAAACTCTTGATCCACATAATTATTGATACTCTTACAGCATTGCACAGAGAACAACTGGGCACATCTTATGATATGATCCCACTGTTCCTCATCCAGTCCACTGTCTATCATATCCTTTGTGATACCATATTTTATCAGTCCATATACAAAACCGGCATTGAAATTATCACCCGCGCCAATCGTACTGACCGTGTCTGTCTCTATGACAGGATATTCCTTACTCAACTGTTCTGCCCTCAATGCTACAGGCTCCTTGCCTCTTGTATAAATAAACTTCTTGCAATAGAAGGAAATCTCTGCATTATACACTTTGTCGGCATCGTTCATCTTAAACATGACTTCAAAATCCTCCGAACTTCCGCGGACGATATCGGCATATTCCAGATTCTCAAGGATATTCGACGTCAGTTTTACCACTTCATCACGATGGGATGGGCGATAATTGACATCATAATAAATGATGGCCCCGTTGTTACGTGCATATTCCAGAAATGCGGACACCTGTGGACGAATCACCGGATTAACAGCGTAATACGAACCGAACATCACAATATCATCTTTCTGCACGTCAGGATACACGAAATCCAGTTGATCGTGAGGATGGTCCTTATAGAAAAGATACTCGGCGTCATTGTTCTCATCCAGGAACGCAAGGGATATAGGCGACTTGCTCGTGGAATAGACGTTAATGCTGTCGGCGTTGACATGATTGTCTTTCAGAAACTTAATAATATTCTCACCTACACGGTCATTACCTGTCTCACTTATAAATGTTGTGTTGATGCCTGCACGTCCCAATGATATAATACCGTTAAAAACAGAACCACCGGGTACGGCTCCTATCGGCTGGTCGTTCTTAAAAATGATATCCAGTACCGTCTCTCCTATTCCAATAACTTTCCTCATAATCTGCTTGTCTCAAAAAATTATGCAAATATCTATATTTTTTGGCAAAAAACAAACTAAAAATTGGTATTTTTGCATCCAATTATGAAATATAATACATTTACTCTTCCTAATGGATTGAGAATTATACATCTGCCTTCGGCAGCTCCCGTTGTCTACTGCGGCTACGAAATAAACGCCGGAACGCGTAACGAACTGGTTGGAGAGGAGGGCCTGGCCCATTTTTGCGAACATGCCACTTTCAAAGGTACCGAGCGTCGCCGCGCCTGGCATATACTGAATTGTCTTGAGACTGTGGGCGGCGACCTGAACGCTTACACCAACAAGGAAGGTACTGTGTATTATGCCGCCATACTGAAAGATCACTTCAACCGCGCCTTAGACTTGCTCACGGATATTGTGTTTCATAGTCGATACCCCCAACAGGAACTGGACAAAGAGAAAGAGGTGATATGTGATGAGATAGAGAGTTATAACGATTCACCCGCCGAACTGATATACGATGAATTCGAAAATATCGTTTTCAAAGGGCACCCTTTAGGACATAATATTCTTGGCACAGCCGACCACCTGCGCACATATACAAGCGACGATGCATTACGTTTTACTTCCAAATTCTACAGACCTGAAAATGCCATTTTCTTCGCTTACGGTGATCTGGACTTCAAGAAAATCGTGAAAGAGCTGAAAAGGGCTACAAAGGATTTCGCTGCCTGCAAACCTCTGATTGACATAGCTCCCGGTGATCGACTTCCCTTATACGAACCTTCGCACACCGAGAAAGACAAAGGCACACATCAGGCGCACGTGATGATTGGCAACCGCGCCTATCCGGTACACGATGAACGCCGCATGGCTCTTTATCTGCTCAATAACATACTGGGTGGCCCCGGGATGAACGCACGGTTCAATCTGTCGCTACGCGAGCGCAACGGATTGGTTTACACCGTCGAAAGCAGTATGGTGAGTTATTCGGACACAGGTATCTGGTGTACCTATTTCGGTTGCGATCCTCATGATGTGAAAAGATGTCTGCGCCTCACGCGCAAAGAACTGGACCGTGTGATGGAAAAGCCGCTTACCACCGCCCAACTCAATGCCGCCAAGAAACAGATAAAAGGTCAGATAGGTGTAGCATGCGACAACCGTGAGAATTTCGCCCTCGATTTCGGGAAAAGTTATCTTCATTATGGTTGGGAACGCGACATCACCAATCTTTTCGATCATATAGACGCACTCACCCCCGAAATCATCCAACAAGTGGCTCAGGAGATTTTCGCGGAAGAACGTATTACGACACTAATTTACAAATAATATCGGTCACATTCCGTCAAGGGAACTTTTCATTTTCTCTATCTTCTCTTTCAGAAAATCCACGAATTCATCGGATTCCAGTACTTCGATATTCTCATACAGTCCCAGTACGAAACGCCCGATGCCCTTGAAACTGCATACATCGGTTTCAAATATCCAGTGTTCGTCATCTTCCTGCGTGATATACTTCTCCGATACTGGATATTCCTCTTTCAATATATTACAGGAGAGACGGTCGAGCCTAAGTTTTACGGGCATTTTCTCTTCACTGCTAAACTGGAATATATCCGTATAGATACGTTTATGTCTCTTCTCATTACTCCAAAGGAGGTCGAGTACTTTCACCCCGCCCATACGCGATATTTTGAATGTCTTATTCATCCCGCTCTTCATCTCATAACAACGTATCTCATTATTGCCATTCATAAAAAGGAACGGTTCCACCGCACGACTGGACGTAGTATTGCTATGCGGTGAAGAATAATTCTCGATTATCACCTGTCGGTGCAACTTGATTGCATCGTACAGATGAGATATATTCTCAGCCACCTGTTTACGGACAGACACATCCGACAATATATCGAAATCATAAAGTTTGTACAGTTTACTTTTAAGATTACGCACCTGCACGCTCGTATCACTCGCCGACTCCAGTACCTGACGGAGCGTGATAGCCTCATCCTCGGTGAAATGGACCAATTCGGTTATATCCTTAAAGAACGGTGAACTCTTATCTAACCGGTATACCTGACCTTTCTTCTCTACGATGAAACCGTTTTCCTTAAATCCCTCTATATAATAATAAAGGTTGCGACGGGATATCTCCAACCGGTCGCACAACTGGTCGAGCGTGTATTCACGGTTTTGGGTAAGCAGAATCATCAGTCTCAACTGTCTGTCGAATTTGTCTAAGCGCATCTTGTATATCTTTAGACTGCAAATATAATTAAAAGCAACGAAGATTTAACAAAAAAACTTCATAATTGAACTGATTTTGCACAAAACGGTCGTTTCTTTGCAACATAATCAATAACAATTAAACATTTAAGACAATGAAAAAGGAAATGGTTTTAACCACAAATAGCGCAGAAGTAAGCAGTATCAATGAAATAATTGCCCGTATGAAAGAGACTACCTTACGTCCGGTTGTATCAATAAGCAAGTATTATTCCAGAGTACTGGAAAAAGAAATAAACACGCATCAGACACTGTTGTTGATCAACGCACAGATTGCAGCTGCATTGGCCATCTTTCCACTCAGTTACTCACTTGTTTTGAGAGTCCTCTTTATCTCATGGTTCGCCACAGCTGTCATACAATGTAAGAAGGGCGGTCTTTAATCTGATATCAACTAGTTGTTTAAAGAAACCTTCTTTACAGTACTACCCTGCTTGATGATCACGACACCGTCGTATGATGGAATATCACTTTGCGAGAAACTGGATGTAGGTGCGGAATATATCAACTGTCCTGTCGTATTATAAACCCTTGTCGTACCATCATCTGCCACGGTATCCGCAATTTCAGTTTCGTCAATTCCAGTAGTCAACGAACCGGCCGTAATTGTATAATTATTGCTACCCGTCTTTACCAACGTATATGTACCGATAACATCACCATATATCAATGCCGGTTGCCAAGACGACTCTTCCTGACCTTTGGATGCCAACATCAAGGTATAGGTACCGTTGGCCAGACCGCTGACACTGATTCTCTGCATAGGTGAATAATCATATAATCCATAAAATGTAGCCACGTTTTCGTTACTTGTCGAAATCGTATATAATGCAGTATAGGTATTTCCTTTTTTAGCCACCAAACCTATATTACCTATAAAATCGCGGACACCATAATTACAAAATCCTCCAATCCGTAACGACAGGCTTGTATTGCCTTTCGTAATCTTCATATCATCATAAACAAGCCATTGCGACTGGTAACTGCGCTTATTTGTTGTCGTTCTGATTCCCGTTATCATCATCTGGTATGTAGAGAAAGACAAGTCGTATCCTGTTCTTTCCGGATTCAGCAGACTGATATCATAATAGCCGTCAGCCAATCCTTTCCATCCCCAGTTCACGTGTACACGACCATCTGCATCATATCCGTCAAAAATGAACGCATGTCCACCATCATCCGTATCCTGTCCTGTATATAAGACAGGGTAACCGGCGTTCAACTCCTCATATATCATACTGGTCCATAGAGAGTCGCTATAGCAATCTCTGTCATAGAATCTGATACTATTGCTGTCACACTGCAGATAATCAAAAAAGCCCCGGGTAGCATCATAAATGGTTGCGCCACTACCATCGGACATATATTCCATCTTGGATGCCGCACCGCAGTCCATCATCAACTGACTCACCGCCGTGGCAGCCTCTGTGGTATAAGAGCTACCGTAAGTATCGGTCATAGCACTCCAGTTGTACGTATATTGACCGAAATTATAATTATATGAAGTAGTAGTAGTATCCTTCCTGCCATTCCTACCGCTACTTACCGTAGCCACGGTATAAGTCCCGGTACCTTTGGATGCAGTAGGGTATTGCTCATATTTCAGACATTGAGCCATAGCCGTAGCCACACAGCCAGTGTAAGTGTGTTCACCATCAATCTTGGGCGTAAGCAGATTATATGGACTATCCTGTCCCCATTTCGTCGTGATAAAAGGTGATACTGTAGCAGCTACCGCATTTGCACTGGTCATACTCGACAGAATCTCAGAAGAGGTCATCTTGACGATGCCATTTGTGGAGTTAGTCTTCATTGACGACTCAGCCTTCCGGAGCCACCACTTCAGTCCGTCGGGCAACGTATCAGGAAAAGCTGAATTGTCCGAATAGCCAATCACAGCTTTATATTTATCATCCTTGGCAACAACGACAAACTGTTTACCAGAATTATCGTAGACATTGAACATATCAGTGGAGAGTCTTTTTCTAACTACATTCTTAGACGAAGCGGAAGTATTACTTTTACTTCTTGCCGCAGTTCCATTAAAAAAAGAATGAGCGATGGACAACATTTCGGTACTGTCCCTGTCAGCCGCCTTCATTCCGATGCTTAACATGGATATGAAAGCCAATAACAATATTCCTCTAATATTTGAAATCATATAAAACAATTTGTATGAAGGCATTCTATATTTTAACGCTGCAAAGATACAGGTTAATCAATGCCGATACAAATATTTTATACTAATAGTTCCAAATTTTAAGCGAATCGGTAAATCGACAAATCCCCCGTCGTGCGAGAAAAATTGCGCACAAGGGAAATTTTTTATTCTTCAAGGATAATTTTTTTC
>NZ_CALMHT010000151.1 GCF_937863835.1 uncultured Prevotella sp. | reverse complement strand
CCTACAAAAGTACAAAAAAAGAGTGGCTAAATCAACAATATTCCGTAATTTTGCACAAATATATCTTATGAAAAGGAAAATTAGACTGATAATGACGCTGATTGCCGCATTGGTTTTCTCATCGAACACCTTTGCCGCTGATAAACCGACTATAAATCCTACTGCCATTTATACCAACAGCAGTACGGAAGACGGTGACTCCACCTCTGCGCCGGCTACCTATTCGTTCAAAGCCAATGTGGAAAACCTGGGTGCCTATACCGCTCACTATGAATGGAGATTTTATCTGTCGGGCAACAAAGACAATCCGTATCTCATCAGGTATGATGAGGATACCGAGTATACATTCACTACCGCGGGGGCTCATTGTATCGAACTGTATGCCACTTTTATCAACGGTACGGATACCATCGAGTTTACCAAGGATTATTGGGACGAACTGGGACCGATCAAGATTACAATCAGTGAGAGTAAACTGGAGATGCCGAATGCTTTCTCGCCCAACGGTGACGGCATCAACGATGTCTATAAGGCAAAAGACGGTTACCGTTCGTTGACCGAATTTCACGCTTATATATATAATAGGTGGGGACAGAAACTATACGAATGGACCGACCCTGCCGGCGGTTGGGACGGCAAATACAACGGAAAGGATGTAGCCCAGGGTGTCTACTTCGTCTTGGTGAAGGCGAAAGGTGCCGACGGAATCAACTATAACATCAAACGGGATGTGAACCTGCTGCGGGGATATACAGAAAGCGGCAGTTCTACATCAGAATAATAAAGACATATAGAGTAAAGGTGAAAAGATGAATCGCGAAGACGAAAAGATAAATGTATGGGGTGCCCGTGTCCATAATCTCAAGAATGTGGATGTGGAGATTCCAAGAAACAGTTTGACGGTCATAACCGGACTGAGTGGTTCGGGCAAGTCGTCGTTGGCTTTCGACACGATATTCGCCGAAGGTCAAAGACGCTATATAGAGACGTTCTCGGCTTATGCCCGGAATTTCCTCGGCGGCATGGAACGCCCTGATGTAGACAAGATTACAGGATTGAGTCCGGTGATCAGCATCGAACAGAAGACAACAAACAAGAACCCTCGTTCTACGGTCGGCACAACCACCGAGGTGTACGATTACCTGCGTTTGCTCTACGCCCGCGCCGGTACCGCCTACAGTTATGCTACCGGCGAAAAGATGGTCAAGTATACCGAAGAGAAATTGCTTGACATGATCATGCACGACTATGACGGGCATAAGATTTTCATCCTGGCTCCGCTGATAAGAAGTCGTAAGGGCCATTACCGCGAACTCTTCGAGAGTATGCGCCGCAAGGGGTACCTCAATATCCGTGTCGACGGACAGGTCGTGGAGATTACCCGCGGCATGAAGGTAGACCGATACAAGAATCATGATATCGAAGTGGTCATCGACAAGTTGGCCGTACAGGAGAAGGACAACGAACGACTGAAGAAGAGTGTGGATATCGCCCTGCGTCAGGGTGACGGACTGATCATGGTCCTAGACAAGGACAGCGGGAAGGTGAAATACTACAGCCGTAGACTGATGTGCCCTACCACGGGTATGTCGTACAGTGACCCGGCACCTAACAATTTCTCGTTCAACTCGCCCCAGGGTGCCTGTCCCAAGTGCAAGGGTCTGGGATATCTGAATGAGATAGACCTCAACAAGGTTATACCCAACAATAAGATCAGTATTCACGACGGAGCCATCGTTCCACTCGGAAAATATAAGAACCAGATGATATTCTGGCAGATCAGTTCCATACTTGAGAAGTATGAGTGCGATCTGAAGACACCCGTCTGTGATCTGCCCGAAGATGCCCTCAACGAGATACTTTACGGTACCCTCGAGGATGTCCGCATCCGTGCCGAACTGGTACACACGTCGAGTGATTATTTCGTCGCCTTCGACGGTGTGGTCAAGTATCTCCGCACGGTCATGGACAACGACGACAGTGCCAGTGGACAGAAATGGGCAGACCAGTTTCTCGCCACCTGCGAGTGTTCCGAATGTCATGGTGAACGGTTGAACCGCGAGGCTCTATCGTACAGGATATGGGACAAGAACATCTCACAACTGGCAGATATGGATATATCCGAACTGCGCGAGTGGATGAATGAGGTGGAGGACTATCTCGAACCGCAGCAGAAGAAGATTGCCGAGGAGATTCTCAAGGAGATCCGCACACGTATCGACTTCCTGCTAGAGGTAGGTCTCGACTATCTGGCGCTCAACCGTCAGTCGGCTTCGCTGTCGGGCGGTGAGAGTCAACGTATCCGACTGGCTACGCAGATTGGTTCCCAACTGGTCAACGTGCTTTATATACTAGATGAACCGAGTATCGGACTGCATCAGCGCGACAATGAACGGTTGATCAAGTCGCTCAAAGAACTGCGCGACATCGGCAATACCGTGATCGTGGTGGAACACGACAAGGACATGATGCTCAATGCCGACTACATCGTAGATATGGGACCAAAAGCCGGTCGTCTGGGCGGTGAGGTGGTCTTCGAAGGCACACCCGGCGAGATGCTCAAGCAGCATACCGTGACCAGTCAGTATCTCAACGGTGAAAGGAAAATCGAAATACCCGCGAAGCGCCGCAAAGGCAACGGTAAGAGTCTCTGGATACGGGGCGCCTGCGGCAATAATCTGAAGAATGTGGATGTGGAGTTCCCGCTTGGTCAACTGATTCTCGTGACCGGTGTCAGCGGTTCGGGCAAGTCGACGCTGATCAACGAGACACTGCAACCGATTCTCAGTCATCATTTCTATCGTTCACTAAAGAAACCGATGAAGTATGATTCAATCGAGGGAATGGAATTTGTCGACAAGGTGGTCAACGTAGACCAGAGTCCGCTGGGACGTACCCCACGCAGCAATCCCGCCACATACACAGGCGTGTTCAGTGATATCCGTTCCCTGTTCGTCAACCTGCCCGAAGCCAAAATACGCGGTTACAAACCGGGACGCTTCTCGTTCAACGTGAAAGGTGGACGGTGCGAGGCTTGCGGCGGCAACGGTTACAAGACCATCGAGATGAACTTTCTGCCGGATGTGATGGTACCCTGTGAGGTATGTCACGGCAAACGGTACAACCGTGAGACACTTGAGGTGAGATACAAAGGCAAAAGTATAGCCGATGTACTGGATATGACCATCAACCAGGCAGTAGAATTCTTTGAGAACGTGCCTAATATCCTACAGAAAATCAAGACCATACAGGATGTGGGACTGGGGTATATCAAACTCGGTCAACCGTCTACCACACTGAGCGGCGGTGAGAGTCAGCGTGTCAAACTGGCTACCGAACTGAGCAAGCGTGATACGGGAAAGACGATGTATATACTCGACGAACCGACCACCGGACTCCATTTCGAAGATATCCGTATCCTGATGGATGTACTCAACCGGCTCGTCGACCGTGGCAACACCGTCATCGTCATCGAGCACAACCTCGATGTCATCAAGATGGCCGACTATATTATCGATATGGGCCCCGAAGGTGGACGTAACGGCGGACAGTTGCTCAGTCACGGCACACCCGAAGAGGTGGCAAAAAGTAAGAAAGGCTATACGCCCAAATTCCTTGCAGAAGAACTTCAACAACAATGAACAACTTATTTACAGCACGCATCGCGCGCATACTCAGTCTGCCCGAACGGGGCGTAGACAATACACTTCAACTGCTCGACGAGGGATGCACCATTCCTTTTATCAGCAGATACAGGAAAGAACGTACCGGAGCACTCGACGAGGTGCAAATCGCACAGATCAGTGAACTGAATGACAAACTCAAGGAGATTGTCAAGCGGAAGGAGACGGTCGTCAAGACCATCACCGAAGCCGACAAGATGACTCCCGAACTCCGTAAACGTATAGACGACTGTTGGGATGCCACCGAACTGGAAGACATCTATCTGCCATACAAACCCAAACGGCGGACCAAGGCACAGATAGCACGCGAACAGGGACTGGAACCTCTGTCGGTCATCATCATGATGCAGAGGGAACAGAACATCGAATCCGCCGCCCGC
Organism: uncultured Prevotella sp.; assembly: GCF_937863835.1. Lineage (GTDB taxonomy): Bacteria > Bacteroidota > Bacteroidia > Bacteroidales > Bacteroidaceae > Prevotella. The sequence goes on along the minus strand of NZ_CALMHT010000151.1, from coordinate 2,339 downwards.
CGGTTTGTCAAAGATGAAGTCGCTGATGTCCCGTCGGCTATCAAAGGTGCCCAGGATATCATCGCCGAGACCATCAGCGAAGACCAGAGGGCACGTCAGGACATCCGGAGTGCATTCAGCAGGGAAGCCGTCATCACATCCAAGGTGGTCAAGACCAAGGCGGACAGTGAAGAGGCGCAGAAGTATTCAGACTACTTCGACTTCTCCGAACCCCTGAAGCGTTGTTCCTCACACCGGTTGCTGGCGATGCGCCGCGGTGAGAACGAAGGCATATTGAGAGTCAGTATCTCGGCAGACGACGACCATTGTATCGACCGTCTGAAGAGACAGTTTGTACACGGGTTCGGCAAATGCTGCACATTGGTAGGCGAAGCTGTGGAAGACTCCTACAAACGACTGCTGCGACCAGCCATCGAGACCGAGTTTGCCGCCCTCAGCAAAGAGAAAGCCGACGAAGAAGCCATCACCGTATTCTCAGAAAATCTGCGCCAGTTGCTCTTATCTGCCCCCTTAGGTCAGAAGCGTGTGATGGGCATAGACCCCGGTTTCCGCACCGGTTGCAAGGTGGTATGCCTCGATGCGCAGGGCAATCTTCTGCACCACGAGGCCATCTTCCCCCACCCGCCCAAGAACGACCGTGCTCTGGCATCCAGACAAGTGGAACATCTGGCAGAACAATATGCCGTCGAAGCCATTGCCATCGGCAACGGCACAGCCAGCCGGGAGACAAGCGATTTTATCAAGACCTTACATTTCAACAATCAGATAGACACCTTCGTGGTCAGTGAAGACGGTGCATCCATCTATTCCGCCTCCAAGACCGCCCGCGACGAGTTTCCCGACGAAGACGTCACCGTACGTGGCGCCGTCAGTATAGGTCGCCGCCTGATGGATCCGTTGGCAGAACTGGTCAAGATCGACCCCAAGAGCATGGGTGTGGGTCAGTATCAGCACGATGTAGATCAGACCCGTCTGAAGAAGAGTCTCGACCAGACCGTGGAGAGTTGTGTCAATTCGGTAGGTGTCAACCTCAATACCGCCAGTCAGCATCTGTTGATGTACGTCAGCGGTCTCGGTCCCACACTGGCCAAAAACATCGTAGACTACCGCCGTGAGAACGGAGCCTTCACCAGTCGCGCCCAACTCAAGAAGGTGCCTCGTCTAGGTCCGTCGGCCTATCAACAGTGTGCCGGATTCCTCCGCATCACCGATGCCAGAAACCCGTTGGACAACAGCGCCGTACACCCCGAGAGTTACGGTATCGTAGAACAGATGGCAAAAGACAGTCAGTGCACCGTCGCCCAACTGATCAAGGACAAAGACAAGCGGTCCCGAATCAGTCTGCAGCGGTACGTCACCGCAGAAGTTGGCATGCCCACCCTCACAGACATCATGAAAGAGTTGGAGAAACCCGGTCGCGACCCCCGCGAACAGATTGAAGTTTTCGAGTTTGACAAGAACGTGAAGACCACAGACGACCTCATCGAAGGAATGGAACTGCCCGGCATCATTACCAACATCACCAATTTCGGAGCTTTTGTAGACATCGGTGTGCATCAGGACGGTCTGGTCCACATATCCCAGTTAGCCGACAGATACGTCGCCGACCCCACGCAGGTAGTACATCTGCACCAGCATGTCAGAGTAAGAGTAATCGAAGTAGACAGAAAGAGGAACAGAATTTCCCTTTCGATGAAAGGCATCAACTCATAACCGGTCTGTTTCAGGCCTTAGGTCTCACCGGCAACCAAATCCAGAAAATAAAAGTATTACAATTTTTTTGTACCTTTGCCGAAAATAATCAATAAACAGAATGGATCATCTGCCCGTAAACGATATTCCCATGCTAGTCTCCGCCATCAATTTTCTGTTGCGCGACGAAGAATTTGACAATCTCGACCAGATCTGTTACCACTTCAATGTAGACCGCAAGGCATTGGAGAGAAAGATGTCAACCCAGGGATTCGTCTATTCCGAAAAGAACAGGCGGTTCTGGTGAGAACGATTAAGAAAATAAAATGATAACGAAAGACAGTATAGAGTCGGCATATTGTTTCTTCCATCAGAAATGGAGGGTTTACGAACATTCGTCCAGTGCCGTACAGCGTGACGATATAGAGTATGCCATATCCTCGTATGTGGAAGATATGAACCATTCCCTATATGCCGAGATAGCCTGCGGCAAGCCCCATTTCCTCTTAGACCACCGTTCGTTTGCAGATGATATGCCTTTGGCTATCAGTAAGTTGGAATCGATGTTGTAAATTCTTTGTTGAAAATAAATTAAAGACAAGTACCCTACCTGATGGGTTGTTTTTTCTCCAGTCTGACGATAAACC
>NZ_CALMHT010000150.1 GCF_937863835.1 uncultured Prevotella sp. | reverse complement strand
TTTTATCTATCTTTATATTTATGGAAAGAGTAAAAAATTATTGCAAATGTTTTGTATTTTTACAAAGTATCACTATCTTTGCATCATATAATCTTAAGATTTTTATAAACCTTAATTCCGCAGGCTGTTTGCTTGCATAATTCAAATCAATGTTGAGAAGTCATTTTATCTGTTTTAAGTGGCAAAACGATTTTTTTGACGCAACCTCATACTTAATCGTTCATTATCAAGTACAAAATCCCCCACCCAAATGAATGGGAACAATATAGAACCATCAAAATTTCAATACTACTCTATAAATATGTCTGAGTAGTATTTCTTCATAGTATAAATGTTCAATATGTACTGCCGCCCCGTCTTTATCCACTTTGCAGGAACACATATAAAGTGGAGCATAAAACGCTTCAATCGACTTGTCTTATTCAGTGGTTTGATTTTTTCACACAATACATCCAATAAGTAAAGATAGAAGTTCTTCAGCATAGCCGTGACAATCATAAACACAGTATTCTCGGCAAGAAAAGAGAAAGGAAGGTGTGCCCATCCGAAATCATTATTTTGGATATCGAAGTTCTTTTCGCTCTCACCACGCTTGTTATAGAATGCAATTATATCTGTTTCTGAAGAATCCCAGTCGTTGGTGATAATACAACGATAGACGTAGACCGTTCCAAACATATCTTCTACGATAGTGCCGTTGCTATCCTTCTTTGGCGTGCGTTGAACGACAAGTCTGTAGCTCTTGCCTTCAATAAAATCAGAAACAGACATAGACATGAGCCCGCATCTTTCATTTCCAATCTCTGCGTTTTCCCAGGACTCATGATTGCGGAAATCTTCATATCTGTCGCTGCAGTTGCTCGCACGAATATAGAACAGTTCACAGTATTGCTCAACGGTTTGAACGATTTCTTTAGAGTACGATCCGCAGTCTGCACGGAATCTGTTGATGGTAACTCCGAGTATTTCAACCAAACGTGACATGATTCTTCGGAGTGTGTCTGCCTGATGGAACTTTACGTTGGTATTGCCATCGCGGTTCTCGCCTCCAACAAAGATTCCACCTACTGTTGCCCATCCCGGGAAATAGCCATAATCCCCCTTGTATGAGTATTTGGAATCATACTTGTGGGCAGGAATGAACTGATGGTCAAAATCAAGGTCGATACTATTCCCGGCTTTTATCAATCCCAGTTTCTTTATCATTTCCAGAAGAAGTTCGTTAAGCTTTTCTGCTGTATTGAATTTGTATGTAGCCTGCGATTGCTCGCATAGGCAATTTTCATTCTTTACAGCCAATTCTTTCAATCCACGCCCCACTGTGTCAGCGCTGGGAATACCGGTATTTGGGCGTTTGGAAAACTGAGGTAACAGTGTATTGATGTCTTCGAGACAATCGCTACCACACAAATAGCTGTAAAACACAGTCGAAATGATGTCACTATAAGAGTAAGCCTTACCAGTCAATCCTCTTGTGCCGAGGGTTGAAACTATTAGTTTTCCCATTCCAAGATGAGAAAAAATGTCCATTACATGAAATATTCCACCAAAAGAGGTGATGTTTTCAGATTTTATTGCTACTTTTGCCATGTCAGAACAATTATGTATGTTATGGTTTCGTAGCACTAAGGTAGGTGATTTTTCTGACATAGCCAAGTGTTTGTAGACTTTTGTTTATCAGGCACTTGTGCTTTTTATTAATAATAACGCTGCGGAATTAAGGTATAAAAGTAAATCAACATTTTCTCCAAACAAACCTTTTAATGTAGTTGCTATTACTACTGTATTAACAATAGCTGTTTGATATTGCTTTGGAATAATTCCGAAATATTGACATATATCATCAAGTATATCTTGAGCATAATCTGTACCTGCAAAAGCATAACAAAAATAGTCTTTACCATCCTTTGTTCTTTCATAAAACTGAGATTTGAAACCTGATTTACAATCTGATTTCAAAGGCAAATTAGAAAATCTCTCAAACACGTGCCAACCACATTTTGATAAATTCTTACTAGCAACTATAGCAGCTTTTCACCTTCATCAGAATATACATACTTGTAACATTGCCGCTTGTAAATGATATTTATCCTGAATTATTCATTCTATAATGTTTATATGTAATTTCATTTATTCATATCGATCTGTATTGGTGATGAATTTACTAAAAGTTTAACAATTTTCCCTAATTCATCATTACTATGTTCACTATAAAGAAATATGTATTGTTTATCTCCTGCTAAAAGTATTATACCCCATGCATCGTTTGCCCAACTTTGAACAAAAAAATTTTTACACTCAATGTCCTTTAAATTCAAAAGACTCTTTTGGATTTTTATCATATCAGTATTATGAAGTTTCTTTTTCTTTTGCAATTGTATTTTTCTAAGAAATTGAATTTCATCAGGATTTATTTTAGCGTCCTTAAATATCACTGGTAATATTGTCTTTGATCGTATTCCTAATGATGTTTTGATTATACCATTATTTGATATTTCTATATAAAAATTATTGTTAATGGAACTAGTAGGGAAGATGAAACATCTGCAAATCTTATCATCGTAAGTTTTATTTTTACAGCTACAAATTGTCAAGATGGCACATGCAAAAATCCCCAAGACAAATAAGATAGTACCATCCTTTTTAATTTTAATACTTAATTCTTTCATTTAATCCTTGCTCCTTTCTTAATTTATTTTCCGTATATTTCGAATTACCTATAATTCCAACGGTTTCAAGTTCTTCTGTACTATCAGATGTTTGCCAAATAGTTCCATCTGATCTCTTGTAGTTATATCGATTTTCACTATCTGGATTTACAGCTTGTCCCTTCATAGAATGATTCCCATGAATAATTTCATGTCCTAATGCTATATCTGGTGCGATGCTTTGAAACACACTTTTCCCTGTTATTTTATCACTTGTAAGTATAGATGGTTTGTAAGTGCTATCAAAATAAACTGTAACATCTGTTCCTTTGCCATTAGTAGCATCTTTTCTATATGTATCTGTTTCATGATCATTTATTCCATTTTCTGGTATTATAGTCATTTTGTGTTTATCATGGATTGTTGAGGAAATAAGGTTCGTACCTATTTTTAGTTCCTTGTTTGAATTTTTAGTACCTTTGGACATAATTATAACATCTCCATTTTGTTTTACTCCTAATTTATCATTTGTGAGCATTTGCAAGTAAGTTAATGTTGCAATTCTTTGCGACCTATTTCCTGAAATCTCTATTTTTTTTCCATCTGGATCAATAGAATTTATTGGATTATTAGCACAATACACATACGGACTTATATTATAGTATTTCTCTGACAATGGGTCAACAGTAGTCCACTGACAAATCACTGGTTCCATTTGCCTTGCTCCATAGTCATAAATATCCAGACCGTGCATTCTGTCCAGTTCTTTACCATTGTATTTATATGGTTGAAGCTCGGAACTGCTGGAGGTTCCTTCATTGAATGGTGTTCCAAAAGGGTAATAATTGTTTGTCTGGGCTATTGTCCCATCTGCAGCAACCACTTCGCGGTTATTACCAAGATGGTCCTTATTATAATAATACAAGCCTTGCTTTCTGCCATTATTATTGTCAAGAGAACAAAAACCTCCATCAAAACAATACATGTCAACTTTGCCATTCTTTAAAATAAGTTCTCCATCCATAATATAATCTGTTGAGTCCTTAAATAGTATTTCTTCGTTACAAAGATTATGTGTACTTCCTATAGCAACAGTTATATTTGGAACAGCTGTATAATGAATTGTGCGAAGCTTTTGACCTATTGACGTATACACATAAGAAGTTACATTACCATTTGTAAACTGAATTCGTTTAGGCATATTGCCATCAGTATATTCTATATATGCGATACCCTTACCACTATTAGTGATTAACGCACCTGTACCATCATATTGATATTTTGAATTATTTTTGAAATCAAAAGATCCTTCATTTAAGTTCATCGGTGCAGTATCATCAACTGTCAACAGTTGATTTCCATGATATGTGAGTTTGAGATTATCAATCGCACCAAAATTACCATCTTGCATTTTACCATTTCTTTTTACGTGTGTAGGGTTTCCATTCTCATCGTATTCAAGACCTTCATTATACTTGTTTGCACCACTAGACATACTACCACCTTCTTGATATGTGGCATTTGTCATTCTGTTAAGACCATCGTACGTGAAATTGTAACCACGGCTCAAATTATTATGACCATTCTGCCACGTGATATTGCTAATATTACCATTATAACATGGTGAAGAATTTGCCCCAACATAAGATATATGTTCGTTAAAACTATTTGTTAATATATTTGCCATAAGCATTTATAATATTGAAGAGATATAGCTAAACTGAAAGAAAATTGAGTATGTATTTTATATACATATTGGATTGCGCCAATGCGAGCTAAATAAGAGGATTTTTCTGTCGTAATAACGAATAATTATTTTAAGGATTACTCATGAATTCTTTTAATAATAACTATTTATTTTTTGTCAGTTTTTTCATTTTTATAATAACCATAGTCTGTCTTAATTTCTTGCCTCAGATAATCACAAATGGCTCCAAGATACATTATAGCGTCAGAGTCTTTTATCTTTAGTCTGTTTATACATTCTGAATATTCATGAATCACATTGCAGGGTGCAGAGAAACCTGCATATTTGAAAAAATAAGTTTTTGAGTTATAACAAATAAATATTCTATATGGAAAATGAAATCCCCGATTATAGTATATATATATACCGTCCCCATAGCTATATTGATTTGGATATAGCAAATTAAAAGTTAGGCAATGGTCTCCTTTTTGTATTTGCTCTTCATATTCTGTTCCGTAAGAACGAAATTCCTCTATTCTTACTTCGTCGGGAACTTGGACATCTTTTACAACAATTTCTTTTTGTGCAAATACTTGACTATATGCTATAAGCATAAATAATAATATGATATAATTTTTCATAACAATTATTTTATAATGTTTTGGGGCTAGTTTTGAATATAAGATCTTTATCCCGTTTGTAAGGATATAATATCTGGCTGCGGTCGCAAGGCACTCCGAATTTCATCCATGTTCTTCG
>NZ_CALMHT010000149.1 GCF_937863835.1 uncultured Prevotella sp. | reverse complement strand
GCTGTAATGTTGTTACGGCACCGCCGTAATGTGTTTACGAGGGTGCCACGTAAACGGTTTACGGAGGCGCTCCGTAAAATCTATGACTGAAATATGACAATGTAACTGTCTTACTACAACCGATTAGCGTTCTGTCAGTCTGAATCTCTGTGATGTTTCTTTGTAGTTTGTTGGCGTTTCATGTTTAGCGGAACCCTTATAAACAGAGCATCGCGACGTTATGACGTTTTTTTATTAAAATATGATTACTTATGATATAACTATCTTTTACATCCAATGTCTCTTGATGATATCGCAAAATGATTTCTCGAGCGTAGAGATATGTTTGTCTTTGGGTCTGACGATGCAGCATTTCAGATTGTTGGTGACACCCGATATGCGTATAGCTTTAAAGTTTTTCTTTTTGGCTACGATTCCTTCCGACAATATGGTAAGCCACCTGCCTGTTTCCACCATTCTTAATATCAGACTGGCATCGTTGACCTCTATACGGGGTGAGATAACGGGTTCGTGGTTCATGATAAACATCTGTTCTATCTCCATACGTGTATGGATACCGTAAGGGAATAAGACAAAGGGATATTTGCGCAGACCTCGCAATGACACCTGATCTTTGGCCGCTATCTCATGCTCCTTGCTAGCAATCACACATAGCGGCGTCTCAAACAGTCGGGTACATTCCAGCAGTGCCGACATCCGCTTGGAACTATAAGTAAAAGCAAAATCCACCTCACCTTTCAGCACCAGTTCTTCCAATTCTTTTACCGAATCAGACTCGATGATGCTCAGTCCCGCCTCGGGAAACTGTTCTGTAAAGAGCAGGATGCAGTCATTGAGTATGTCGTGCAGACTGTAAGTGACTCCGATATGCAGTCTTCCCGTATAGATGCCTTTCATCTCTTTCATACTCCTGAGTCCTGCTTCCGTATCCTTAATGGCTCTGCGGGCGAACTCTACGAAGATACGTCCGGCATCGGTAAGGTAGGTACACTTGCCGATACGGTCGAAGAGTGGCGTGCCGCATTCTTCCTCCAACCGTTTAATACTCAGAGACAGCGTGCTCTGCGTGATAAACAGTTTACGGGCCGCCTCGGTGAAATTCAGTTCTTCAGCCAATTTCACGAAATACTTCATCTGTGTCAGTTCCATTGATAAATTCAATTATTAGGATAAAAACTATTAATAGCGCAAATATAATAAAAAACAATTATTATTCGTAATTTTGCACCCGAAAAGTAAGTAAAACATCCATAAAATCATGAAATCAGCAAGAAGCGGAAAAGAGTTGTTGCGCAGATATATCACATTTATCATTGCGCTTTTTATTATAGCATTCGGCACTTCCCTGTCCATACGTGCCAATCTGGGGTCTTCACCTATCTCCTGTCCTCCTTATGTACTCAGTCTTGTACCGGGCAACACCTGGACGATGGGCGAATACGTCATCTGCATGCATATCTTCTTCATTCTTTCACAGATACTCTTGCTAAGAAAGAATTATCAGATTATTCAACTGTTACAGATTGCCGTCAGTCTCCTTTTCGGTGTCTATACCGACATCACGATGTGGATGACCGGACTCTTCATGTTCGACAGCAGTATATTCGGATATATCATGAGGTGCATACAATTGTGCGTGGGCGGCGGACTGTTGGCTTACGGTATCGCCCTCGAAGTGAAATGCGATGTCCTGATGCTTGCGGGCGAAGGGTTCCCGCTTGCGATTTCGAAAGTTGTACACGCCGACTTCGGTAAAGTGAAGATGTTCAGTGATACGGGACTTGTGATCGTCGGAGCTATCTTCTGTTTCATCTTCATTGGCGGCTGGCATTGGGACATGATAGGCGTGGGCACGCTGTTTTCCATGTTTTACGTGGGTTATATGGTCAGGGTGTTCAGTCCTCATTTCAAATGGATAGAACCGTTTCTGAATGTGACTCCTCTTCCTGTAACAGAAGTGGCGGCAAAAGAGACGAAGATGTCTCCTGTTGTTATCACTATATCACGCGAATATGGTAGCGGAGGTCATGAGATAGGTGAAAAGTTGGCTAAGAAACTGGGAATTAAGTTGTATGACAAATACCTGATAGACAAGACAGCCGAAGAACTGGGATGCTCTTATAGTTTTGTGCAGCAGAACGAGCAGAATATATCGACCGGTAAACTATGGGAACTGATTTTCACGGACAAGAGTATACCGATGTCTATGAATCCGTCTAAGGACGATGCCATCTTTGTATCCCAGAGCCGTACCATACAGAAACTGGCAGCACAGGAATCGTGTGTGATCATTGGTCGTTGCGCCAACTGGATACTGAAAGACGATGCCAACTGTTTCAGGGTGTTTGTATTTTCAGACATCAATGATGCCGTATCCCGTGTCGTCGGATATCTCAATGCCGATTCGGTGAAAGCGAAAGAAGAAATCATAAAGATCAATAAGGCGAGGGCCAACCATTACTGGCAGTACACTGGCGGTACATGGACAGACGCGCGCAACTATGACTTGGTAATCAATTCTTCAAAAGTCAGTATAGACGATATTGTAGATATCATATCTGACAACGTGAAGAGAAAGACAAAATGATCCTGAAAAGTAATGGCGGTGTACCCAATAGATACATCGCCATTATTGTTACGAGTTTGTTTTATTAGAATTACTTTGAATACTTATTTCTTTGTTACAGTGAAAAAGAAAGATACACCCGTTTTCAGATAAGTCGTAAGTTTACCGTCCTCGTATATTCCACCTTCTATAACCTGCATCTGCAACAGTTTGCTCGTCGCATTGTACATACCTATCGAATTGGTATTGTTGACATAGAAAGCCACTTGTACCTTATGGTCTTTGCTGCCATAATTGAGTGGATAAGATAGAGAAACCGGATTGATCAAGAATGCAATCGGTGACTTCTGTATAAAACCGATACGACATGTGATTGTCTGGTCTTCGGCCTTTTCAAGTGCGGCTTTCAGAGATGCATCTGTCACATTGGCGGCAAGGAGTTTGGAAGGGAATTTGGCAATCGTCATCGTACTGTCGGTAGCGATGTTCCATGAGATATCTACTGTATCGGTAATGTCTTTGGAATTTTTGGCATTTGCACTGGCATAAATCATTTTGCCCGTATAACTGCCTTTTACAGCTTGGAAGCACTGGGCCTTTTCATCCTTGGTAAGACTCTGTTGGTCGTCATCGTTGCTACATGATGCGAAAGACATAGCTGCAATGCAGCAGAACATTACTGATAAGAATTTCAAATTTTTCATTTTCTTTGTTTACTTTAAATTGTTAATATTAAAATTACTTTCGCCTCTATAAATACCATTAACCGTAAAACTTGCGTGGAAAATCCATTAATAAACGTTAATTAATATTTTATCGGGCAGAAAAACACGCAAGTTTTTGACTTATTGGGATTTAATAAGCAAACAATAAAATATGAAGATATGAAAAAGTTTAATTTATTATTAATGTCATTCAGCGTTATAGCCTCAGCTATATGCATGCAATCATGTCTGGACGATGACAACGGCAACGATCTCGCCTATCCGACAGCTTTAGTTACAGTTAAACCGAACAGCGACAATTCATCGTTCTACATGCAACTGAACGATTCGGCAACTCTTATTGCTTCTAATATGAAGGTATCTCCATTCGGTAATAAAGAAGTGCGCGCGCTGGTCAACTATACGATGCTTGACACCAAATCATCTCATTATAGTCATGCAGTCACTGTCAACTGGATAGACTCGATACTCACCAAACAGACGGCTCCTAATCTGGGCAGCAAGAACGAATCGGTATACGGAAACGATCCTGTAGCCATCGTCAACGACTGGGTAACGATAGCCGAAGACGGTTATCTCACGCTGAGGTTCAGGACAAAATGGAGTAATGGCATCAAACATTTCGTTAATCTCGTTCCGTCGAATGATGAAAAGGATCCTTACAGGCTGACGTTCTATCATAATGCCAATAAGGACGTGAACGGACAGGTGGGCGACGGTATTGTGGCTTTCCGCCTCAGTAGTCTGCCTGATACTCAGGGCAAAACGGTTAACCTTACTCTTGTGTGGAACTCATTCAGTGGTGTTAAGACGGCAACCTTCAAATACTGTACACGCAAAGCTACCAATGCAGGGGCGGATATCGCTACCGGCTCTTATGCAAAAGATATCAGATAAGACGTGAACATTATCTTTGAAGATAAAGAAAAAAGGATTGCAAGACAACTTGTAAACGGAAAGAAATCGGCTATGCGGGAATTTTATTCTCTGTATGCCGATTATCTCTACGGTGTCTGCGCCCGTTACGTAAGTAATGACGAGGATATCAAGGACGTGCTGCAGGATTGCCTTGTGAATGTATTTACTCATATTGAAGATTTCAAATATCGGGAGAAAGGGTCGCTCAAAGCATGGATAACAAGAATTGCGGTGAACCAATCCCTTAAGTATCTGAAAGTGAAGAGGCACCTGGAATGGACCAATCTGGATTGGGATATACCGGATATAAAAGAGGTGGACGACCCGCCTATCAGGGATATACCCGCCGAGGTTATCCACGAACTGATAAGGCAGTTGCCCACAGGCTATAGGACGGTGTTCAACCTGTACGTATTTGAAAACAAAAGTCATGAAGAGATAGCCACCTTACTGAATATAAAGAAAGACAGTTCGGCATCCCAACTACACAGAGCAAAGAATCTGTTGGCAAAAAGAATAGAAGAATACAGAATTTCAAAAACAGAGTCACGATGAAAGAACAATGGAAACATGAAATGCAGGAGAAGATGGCAGACTACAAAAAGTCTGCTCCGGAACTTTCGTGGTCGGAAATAGAGACTGCTGTTCGGAAATCACGGCAAGCGAAGGTTGTCGTAATGTGGCGCAGACGTATTGCTGTCGCAGCGGCTGTCGTATTACTTGTAGGAGGACTGGGATTCTACGCCTTCCAACAACCTCATAAGGAGTTGGCTAGTCACTATTCAAAAGAATCGGGTAAAACAGACAATAAACAACAGTCTGAATCCGTTATTAATATAATTAAATCGACTGTATCTCCTTTCGTCAGACACTCTGCGACAAACATCGTAGCAGCTTTGAAGGAAAGTACAGATGAAAAAACGCAAGCCATAAAAGATGATTCCGTAAAAACAGTCGCCATGAACAAAGAGGAACGAACCGACACGGAACAGAAAACGCAGAAACCGAACGACAGGCGGTCTTATCAGCCATATAACCCTGTAAGATATTCCCGCAATAACAGCAGTTCCGTTTCCGGCAACAAACTTACCGCCAAGGTATATATATCCAATACGATAGGTAGCAACAGTACCGGCAGTTACGGGCCTGTTCTTGAAGCCGCCTTCCCTTTTGACGAAAATAATCCCTCGGTAATCGGAGGCGGAGACACTCAAATACAAAACCATGGCGAAGAGGTCAATTCCTCTGTACATCATCATCAACCGATACGGTTCGGTGTTTCAGTCCGCTATAGTCTGAATAACAGATGGAGCATAGAGACAGGACTTACATATAGTTATCTTTCGTCGGATATAAACAGGACATCGGGCAACTGTACATACAACACGGCCCAAAAACTGTCGTACGTAGGCGTGCCTGTCAATCTGAACTACTCTTTATGGTCGGGCAGACGTTTCAATATCTATGTATCTGGAGGCTTTACTACCGAAAAGATGGTAAAAGGAAAAGCTAATACGAAGATTATCGGTGACGGAAAGACAGAATCGGTTACCGACAATGATATAAAGATCAGTCCTTTGCAATTTTCTGTAAACGGAGGTGTCGGGGCTGAATGCAAAATAGACAGAACGTTCAGCATTTATGCTGAGCCTAAAGTAGGTTATTACTTTGACAACGGGAGTAATGTGGCGACACTGTACAAAGACAAACCTCTTAACATCGATATCAATGTAGGATTAAGATTAAATATAAAATAAAATGAAAACAATCACGACATCTGTATTAGCAATCATATCACTAATACTAATTTGTTCATGCTGTACAGGCAAGAATTCGGCAACCAAAGGAGAAAACATTCCTTACACCGTAGCTAAAAACTATTTTTTCCGTAACGACAGAACTGCGCCCGACAATCCTAAGATTACAACCAAAGAACAGTTTTTCGACCTGTTCGGAATGGCAGCCTTTATGGGAAAAGACGGACGCCCTACCAATATAGACTTCTCGCGGCAGTTTGTCATCGCGATAGTGCATCCTGAAACAGCTTATTCTGTACAGATGACTCCCAAAAGCATCAAATCGACGGACGATAAACTGATATTCACATATCAAGAAAAAGTGGGGAAGGAAAAACGAACATATACTAGTCGACCCGTAATGATTGTTGTAGTTGATAAGAAGTACGAAAAGAGTAGCGTCGTACTAGTAAAGCAGTAATGGACATAAATCCATTCCCCTCCCCATCAGAAATAAGGACAGACAGGTAGTGAAACAGTATCACCTGTTTCATCAAAAACAATCTTACCTTCACGAGCCAGCCAGCCTACAGCCATGTAGACTTCCTTCTCTGTAATGTTCAATTCGTCTGCTAAATATTCGCATGAATAGACTCTCTGTGCCGAGGCATCCAGTTTCCGCCAGATTTTGCCTGCATTGGTTCCAATACGTTCTTTTATCATAGTGCTTAATTATTTAGTTGCACAAATATAAAAAGAATAATTGGAATAATAGTGTTCAATATCTCTAAAAAATAATACTGAATGCGAAAAATTAGGAAAATCAGAAAATAAAGCTAACAAAAAGAACACTCTAGTTGGATTATTTTTTAGATATTTGCAATTTAAACTACAATAAAGATATGATAAAAGAGAAAATGCCCACACGTAAAATCGATATTGATGACATTGATATCACAAATACCGACGTAGATTATTACGACGGTGATATAGCCATTTTCGACAATATCAAGGATATGACAAACATTGGTCCGCTGTATACAAAAATGAATATCGTCATTTTATGTAACAATGGAAACATACAGTTTGATATCAACGACAGGACCCTTACTCTGCATCAAGGTGAACTGATGATCTGCACTCCTAACATCATGCTTGACAATTATATCGTTAGTTTTAATTTTGAATGCAAGATATTGTGCCTGTCAACTTCGGTTATCAATGCGTTACTTCGTGAGAAGATAGAACAACTGAACAATTATATTTATTCGAGAAAAACGAATGTGCTTCAACTGCCTTATGAAGATAAGGAACAATTCTTATATTATTATGGGTTGATAAAATATAAGATGGAACACAAAAAGCGCACGAACCAGCATCTGATCATGCATTCTATCATCAGGGCCATGTTATTGGACGTATGTTGTCTGTTTGATGATTATATATCTGACGATCATGTCAGAGTATCACACATGAATGTCTTATTCCGCAAATTCCTCAATATGCTATCCAATAGTCCTATCAAACGTATACCCGTAGAGAAATATGCCAGCAGTCTGTCCATTACACCTAAATATCTGTCATATATCTGTTCGGTATGCAGTGACAAGACTCCTTCAGAATGGATAGGACAATATATGCAGGAAGACATTCGTTACAATCTTTGCTATACAGATCTATCTATCAAGGAAATATCTATTAAACTGGGATTTAACAATATCTCCCATTTCGGTACGTATGTAAGGAAACATTTCGGTATGTCGCCCAAACTGGTTCGGTTGAGAGGAAGGGAATAGATTACCCTTTCAGAACATCTGCAACTTAACACCAAGTGACAATCCGATAATGTCGCCTAGTTTCACATAGTCGGACATGACCATATCACGGATATAGAGGTCGCATGTGCTTATTTCGTAGAAACAGGTTACGCTCTTAATAAACTTTCGCCTGTTGTGAGGTATATCTTTAGTGATTCGTTGTCCCAGAAACACATTGATACGCACGCGCGTTGACATATATTCATAATAACTTTTGGGATATCTGTTGGGTTCATGACCCCAGAATTCATCTCCTACGACAGTATTCAGATAGATACCACACGATAACGGTTCTACACACCAACCATGTGGTATATAAATACGCCAAGGCATAAAATTCTCTTTGAGGGTAATGGTCATCTTGGCACGCCTACTGTCGTTTTCGGGAATAAATCCCAATAACAGGTTCGTCTCCCATTGTTTATGACGTCCGTAATTCCAGCCGATACCTGATGATATAACTCCCATATTGCCCGCATTCTGAATAACGAGTTGGGTAGGTATCAATTTGTTCCATCTGTGATAGGCTCTCTTGACACGCCTCTGATAGAATGTGTCGGTCGTATCACCGGTAACAGTATCTACTGTCTTTGTCTCAGCAACGGATGACAAGGATATGACACAAAGTATCACGGTGATCATATATTTAGAAATGGATAACTTCATATTTATAGTCAGTGGGAGTTATAGTGAATAAAAGATAAGTACGGCTGGACGCGCAGTCTATGCCATAGTAGATGATACCGTCTTTGTAGATATCATCTACTTGTAAGGAATGGTCGTGTCCGTTGATACAGAACATGGTATGGGGGAACAAGTGTATGTAAAACTCGAAAGCTTTTGCTACGTTATTATTAAACTGTTCACAATATGGACGGGCGTGCATACAGACTATCGTGCGGTCGAACGATGCCGAATCCTGCTTGATCTGTTCTTCCATAAAGTCGAAATTGGGTACTGCTGCCAGGTAATTGTACTCGATGGCATTGGTATTGAGACAGACGAATTTGACACGGGCGGCTATAAAACTGAAATCATAATCACCCCAAATACGGGAAAAGACCTCGTCTCCCGTTCCCAGAAAATCATGGTTGCCGATAAGGGCAACATAAGGTTTACTCAGGCCGCCCAATATGCTACGCGTCCATTCAAATTCTTTCTGTACGCCCGTGTCTGAAAGGTCGCCGCAATGAATAACGAAGTCGACATTACTGCGCGCATTGATATCGTTTACCATATCCTCGGTATCACTAAACCATACATGCGTATCACTGATACACGCTATACGCAATGTATCCTTGTCCTTGCACGATTCTTCTATCTTCTTGATATTGGTGACATTGATATTCCTTTCGCCACTTATATTCACATCATAAGGATGAGTGTCAAAAACGCCGTTGCAACTGGTCAATAAGACCAATAGCATCCATGCGATGTCTCTCTTTTTTATTTTTACCATTCTTCTGCCTATTGATTTCATTGCAAATATAAACAAAATATTATAATAAAAAAGAGGGGGTTGATTCATCCCCAACATTTAGAACAATATAAGCGTATTTTAGATTATTCTTTCCACGATAAAACCTTTATCAAATAAAATCATTATATTTGCAGTTCATTTCAATATATGACAAGCAATGCCTCAATATAACATATCTGCCGAAGAACTGTTCTACCGGGTACAAGAAATTATCGCTTTCGATCACGATGTCTCACCCATCAACATCAATAAGATGATGCACGAGACACTTGTACTGGCATGTCATGAAGGTGTAAGGGATACGAACCAGGCTTTCGGCAACCTGTTCTCGCAGGTTGACTTTGTATGCAAGACACATCGTGTATCTGTGCACGACAAAATTGCAATACAGGAGATGCGCCGCCATTCCAACAGGTCTGACACACTGAGTAAGGAAGATTTGCTATATGATGCCAGAGCTTTGTGCTTGCTCATATCCGCTGTTTTCAGTGTTGACATTCCATCTTCTCTGGTCAGTAAGATACCGACAGAGAACAGACCTTACGAAAAAGGTCGGATGATTAACGTAAGATATATCAGGGGCATCGTCAAGGAATGGGATCATCTATATATCACCTTAACAACTGAGCAGTTGACTAATGAGGAATATATAAGGGTTGACTATTCCGATAAGGATTTCAGTTACCTCAAAGGTATATTAAAGGAAGGCATGCAACTGAACTTACTCGACTGCCATCTTGATAACGACACCGTTGTACCGCATCTCATCATCGTGGAACCGGATTTCCTAATCGACATCAGTAGTATCGCCGGTTGTTTTCAGGAATACGGGCACCATCCGTTACAATACACGATGAACAGGATGAAACCGCGTGCCAACACCCAGGCTATACTTTTGGGTAATTTTGCCGGGAGCGCCCTTGATGACATTATCAACCGTAAGGATTACGCTGTAAACGAAACCATAAAGGAGAATTTCAAAGAGAAGGCTTTGGAATTTAGCACCTGTTCGGGTTTCGACGCTCAGAAATTTATATTTGATGCCAACACGCAAGCCAACAATCTACGACAGGTGGTAACCGAACTGTTTAAGACGTATGACAAGGAAAAAGCTATACTGGAACCATCCTTCGTATGCGAACAATTGGGTATACAGGGACGTGTGGACCTGATGACCACTGACTACAAACTGCTGGTGGAACAGAAATCGGGACGCAATCTGAATATAGAGAATAACAGACCGAATGAATTCGGCAGTTATCAACTGGAACCGCATTATGTGCAACTACTGTTGTATTATGGTGTCCTGAAATACAACTTCAACCTCGGCAACAATGCGGTAGATATCCGTTTGTTATATTCAAAGTATCCTCCCGCCGGGGGACTTGTCGTTGTCGCTTTCTACCAAAAATTGTTTAGAGAGGCCATACGGTTCAGAAATGAACTGGTGGCGAACGAACTGGATATAGCCGAAAACGGATTTGACCAGGTAATAGATGCGTTTAATCCGGAGACATTGAACGTAAAGGGTATAGACGGCATGTTCTATCGTAATTATCTCTATCCCGAAATTGATGCCATAACGAGTCCGTTACATTCACTTTCACCACTTGAGAGAGCCTACTATGGCAGAATGATGACATTCGTATACCGGGAACAGCGCATTGCGAAAATGGGCGCACAGGAAGGAGTAAACAATTGTGGTGCCGATATCTGGAATATGCCTCTAAGCGAAAAGAAGGAAACTGGTAATATATATACTTGTCTGAAAATTACAAATAAAGAAAAAAGCAGCGACTATAACGGATACGACCTGATAACCCTGTCAGTACCCGATCAGGGCGAAGACTTCCTGCCCAACTTCCGCCGAGGGGATATGGTATATCTTTACGCTTATCGTGAAAACGAAGAACCTGATGTTCGAAAAAGCATCCTGTTCAAAGGTATATTGAAAGAAATACGGACAGACGAGCTGGTGGTTTATCTGAACGATGGTCAACAGAACCCCAATGTTATCGGCGACGGAATATTCGCTATCGAACACGGAGGGTCGGATGCGTCTACCAGTGGGGCTATCAGAGCTCTGCATGAATTTATCACTACTGGTAAAGAACGGAAAGACTTACTACTGGCACAACGAGAGCCTCAACGTGATGAGACACTGACACTCTCTCGGGCATACAATAAAAATTATGATCATATATTACTGCGCGCCAAACAGGCGAAAGATTACTTCCTGCTGATCGGTCCTCCCGGAACGGGCAAGACATCAATGGCTCTGCGTTATCTTGTGGAGGAAGAACTCGCCGACGAGACATCAAGTATATTGCTGACTGCCTATACGAACAGGGCCGTAGATGAAATATGCGCTATGCTAGATGATGACGGGCTCGATTTCATGCGTCTGGGCAACGAATACAGTTGTGACATGAGATTCCGGAAGAATCTTCTCGAAAGGGCAATAGAGGGATGCCCCAAACTGGCCAACATCCGTAGTAGAATCATCAACACCCGTATCATCGTAGGTACGACATCCATGTTGATGTCAAAACCATATATCTTCAATATCAAACACTTCTCACTGGCGATTGTGGACGAGGCTTCACAGATATTGGAACCGAACATCATAGGTATACTGTCGGCACATCAAGGAAAGTTTATCCTCGTGGGCGACTACAAGCAACTGCCTGCCGTGGTACAACAGAGTGAGAAAGAATCGGCTGTAGAGGATGATTTGCTAAACGGGATCAATATAACAGATTGCCGTAACTCTCTTTTTGAACGACTGATACGTACAGAATATAAAGCAGGACGGGAAGAATATGTCGGTATACTGCGCAAGCAGGGACGTATGCATCCTGAAATAGCGGAATTTCCAAATCAGATGTTCTATTTCCACGAACGTCTGGAACCGGTTCCATGTCCGCACCAGATAGAGACGGCTCTGCATTATGATTTGGTATCTGAAAACGAGACTGACGATCTGCTTAAACGCCACAGAATGATATTCATACCATCCGAATTCTGCAAACAGCCTAACATTTCCGAGAAAGTGAATCAGAATGAAGCTCTTATCGTTGCCGATATCCTCAGACGCATTCATCGGTTTTACGGCAAAGACTTTGATGCTTATAAAACAGTAGGTGTTATCGTTCCCTACCGCAATCAGATAGCGATGATCAGAAAAGAAATAGAAAAGCTCAATATACCTGAACTGGAAAACATTTCTATTGACACCGTAGAGAGATACCAAGGAAGTCAGAGAGATGTCATTATCTACTCTTTCACCATACAGAACTACTACCAACTCGACTTTCTGACAAGCAACTGTTTTGTTGAAGAGGGTAGAATCATAGACCGTAAACTGAATGTAGCGATAACAAGGGCCAGAAAACAAATGATTATTACCGGAAACCCGAAAATACTATCCGGAAATGCTATTTTTAAAAGTTTGATAGACTATATACAATCGAAAAGTAAATGATTGTAAACATAAAGACATAAAAAAAGGGGCTCCGCTGAGTCCCAACCTTTTGTTAACCTTAAATCTAATACTATGAAAAACACAATGCAAAGATATGACTTTTCTTCATATTGCGCAATAGTTATAGAGGAATAATTGTATTTTTTACCCTTTTTCTTGATATAAATCAATTATTTTGTTCCTATTTTACTGTAAAATCGTTATTTAGGTAGATTATAATTGTCCAGTCCTTGATTCAGGAATTTCATATAATGGTCAATACTCTCATCATAGCTATACGATTTTGCAAGAGGATTTCCGTGATTGTCGAGCGAGACATAAAACGGTTGGGCGTTGGCACCAAACTTACTGCGCTGTAAATAGCTCCACTTGTCTCCTATCGTCCGTAGTGTACGTTTTTCTCCATTCTCGGTTATTTCCATCGGCTGAGGAAGTCGGGTTTTATCGTCAACATAAAGGGATATGAGTATATAATTCTTTGTCAGTATATCTGCAACCCCCGGATCTGTCCATACGGCAGCTTCCATTTTACGGCAGTTTACGCAACCGAATCCCGTAAAATCGACCAGTACCGGCTTCCCTTCAGCAGCGGCAACTGCCATCCCCTCTTCATAATCAGTATAACGGGCATGAACCTCATTCTTATTCAGATTGAAATCCTGCGTATTCATTGGTGGAGCAAAAGCACTGATAGCCTTGCAGGGTGCCCCCCATAAACCAGGTATCATATAGACAGCAAATGCCAACGACACCATTCCAAGCATGATACAGGGCACAGGCATAGGTTTGTCCTCGCCGTTAACCAAATCACTCTGAAACTTCAGTTTACCTATCAGATATAATCCCAGTAATCCAAATATCACAATCCACAATGCGAGGAAAACCTCGCGGTCCATCAGATGCCACCCGTAAGCAAGGTCGGCTACAGAAAAGAACTTCAAAGAGAAGGCCAATTCTATAAAACCGAGTACGACCTTGATTGTATTCATCCAACTGCCCGACTTCGGTGCCGACTTCAGCCATGTAGGGAACATAGCAAAAAGAGTAAACGGCAACGCCAATGCCAATGCGAAACCGAACATACCGATAGCAGGTGCCGCAAAATCTCCCGTGGAAGCTACTCCTACCAACAAGAATCCAATAATCGGTCCTGTGCAGGAGAAAGATACCAACGTGAGCGTAAATGCCATTAAGAATATACTCAGTAATCCGCTTGTCGCAGAAGCCTTACTGTCTACAGAATTACTCCATGAGGACGGAAGGGTTATCTCAAACCATCCGAAGAACGACAAAGCGAAAACAATCAATAAAAGGCAGAAGAATATATTGAAAACCGCACTCGTCGCCAACGCATTCAGTGAACTGGCTCCGAAAATAGCTGTTATCGCCAGTCCGAGGGCAAGATATATCACAATAATCGACACACCATAAGTAATGGCATCACGTACACCTCTCACTTTATCTTTCGATCTTTTCAGGAAGAAACTGACCGTCATTGGAATGATAGGCCATACACATGGAGTAAACAGAGCTAGCAATCCTCCCAAGAATCCCATGAAGAAGATGTACAACCAGGAATCATTCAGATGATTTTCATCACCATTGAATTGCTGCAATTGTTTAACCACAGGCTTCCATAGATTATCCTTTGATATCATCGCGGAATTCCCTGTCTTTGCCGAATCTGCGACAACATTGCTTCTGACTGATCTGACTGAGTCTGATATCGAAGAAGACTGAACAGGATTCTTTTCGTTGTTCTGCACGGGTAATGCAGAAGGTCCATCGCCTTGGTAATCAAATTCGACAGATGTAGGAGGCATACAAGTACGGTCATTGCATGCACCGTATTCCAAATAACCTTTTATGTGATACGTTTTTGCCGTTATTCTCAATTTTTGTACAAACTGCACATGACCTTTAAAATAACGCACCTGCATATTAAACAGTTTATCAAACTCCTTAATTTCCTTCCCTTTCGCCTGAAGGCCACCGATTTTCGTTACGCCCACAGATTTCTCCATATTAATGGTAGCAGATGTGGGACCGCCATTCCCCATATTAGTAGAATAGACATGCCATCCGGAATCTATGGTACCATTAAACACGACATCCACCTCGGTGGGCGACACCTTATTCTGTTTAACAGAGAAACTCACCGGGTTCTGTATTTGAGAAAATGCAGAAACAGACAATAATAAAAAAATGACGGTAAGTATGCAATTCTTGAAATCTTTCATCTATTTACCTTATATATGGTTTATATTACAATGATAACTAAATGCAAAAATATTAATAAAATAAACCATACACAACTTTTTGAGTGAAAAAATTTTGTTTATTGGAAATTTCTGCCTATCTTTGCAAAAGTAAGGATTAGAACGGACATAGTAAGAAAAGGATTCCGACATTAGAATTTGTCGGAATTCTTTGTTTTATTGTTCGCCTTGGAAAAACAGAATATTAATTATAAATAAAGATTACAATTATGGCTTACATGTCACAAGAGGGCTACGATAATATGGTAGCCGAGTTGAAGCAGTTGGAAACTGTTGAGCGCCCTAAGGCATCAGCCGCTATTGCAGAGGCTCGCGACAAGGGTGATTTGAGTGAAAATTCAGAGTATGATGCCGCCAAAGAGGCCCAGGCACATCTAGAGGACAAAATCAACAAATTAAAAGTAGCTATATCTGATGCTAAAATCGTTGACACATCAAGGTTAAGCACTGATACGATACAGATTCTGTCGAAGGTTGAGATGACAAATCTGATGAATAAGGCTAAGATGACCTATACGATTGTCAGTGAGAACGAAGCAAATCTGCGCGAAGGGAAGATTTCCATTCATACCCCTATTGCCCAAGGACTACTTGGCAAGAAAGTAGGTGAAGAGGTCGAGATCAAGATACCACGTGGTACAATCAAATTACGTATTGACAAAATTTCAATCTAGAGAACATGGCAGATATTTTTTCAAAGATAGCCGCTGGCGAAATACCAAGTTACAAATGTGCAGAGAATAGCAAATTCTATGCGTTTTTGGATATCAACCCTCTCGTCAAAGGGCATACACTTGTTATTCCCCGTCGTGAAGTGGACTATATCTTCGATATGGAAGATGATGAGATAGCAGAGTTTGAGAAGTTTGCAAAGAAAGTTGCCATTGCCATCAAGAAAGCATTCCCTTGTAAGAAGGTTGCTCAAGTAGTACTGGGACTGGAAGTCGCTCACGCCCACATCCATCTGATTCCTATGAATTCGGAATCAGACGTAAACTTCTCCAAAGAGAAACTAAAGCTCTCTGAAGAAGAATTTAAGGAAATCTCGAATAAAATCTATAAAGAGTTTAAAGCTGAATAAATAAAAAAGGGGTTCGTTTGATAGAATCCCTTTTTTATTTATCATCTTGTTTATACGAAATCATCACCAAGCTTTATCTGAACCTCATTCACATATTTACGAATAAGTGCAGAAGAATCTTCTTTTTTGCATATCAGTAATACATTATCTTTGTCTGCAACAATAAAGTCTTCCAGTCCGTTAATGACTGCCAGTTTACCCTTAGGCAGTTTAATAACATTATTACGACTATTCTCCATGATGACATCAGAGTCAATAATCACATTTTCTTCAGTGCCGTTACTCATACTTTCATAGATAGAATGCCACGTACCTATATCCGCCCAACCGAAGTCGCATATCATCACATCTACATTCTCTGATTTTTCTAATACGCCGTAATCAATGGATATATTAGGATATAGCGGAAACTTTTCTTTGATTAAAGCTGATTCTTTCTCTATGGAGAATTCCGTCACTTTTTCATCAAACTCCGTCAGTATCGGTGGTAATATCTTTTGGAAACACTCTCTCACACATTTTACGTTTGCCAAGAAGAGACCGGTATTCCAGTAGAACTCCCCGTTTTCCATAAACATCTTGGCAAATTCGCGCTCAGGCTTCTCCGTAAACGACTTCACCTTATATATAGTATCTATCTCCGATCTGTCTCCAATCTGTATATATCCATAACCAGGTTCAGGACGGGTCGGTTTAATACCCATAGTCAGCAGTCTGTCATGATTTTCCACAAATTCGAAACCTTCCATGATATTTTTCTCAAAAGCGTCATCATTGAAGACCAATTGATCGGACGGGGCCACAAGAATATTTGCATGGGGGTTCATGGATGTAACACGATGGTTAGCCCAGGCAAAACTAGGAGCTGTATTACGGTTTACAGGCTCTCCAAGGATGCTTGATGCAGGAATACCAGGCAACTGCTCTTTTACGATATCCACATACACTTCATTGGTGCTAATGAGAATATTCTCTTTGGGTATAAACTTGGAAAACCTATCATAAGTCTGCTGCAATTGCGTACGACCGGTTCCAAAGAAATCGATAAATTGTTTGGGGTAATGGTCACGACTGCAAGGCCATAGGCGACGCCCTTTACCTCCAGCCAGTATGACGCAATAATTATTATTGGGGTTATTCATAATGATTATACTTTA
>NZ_CALMHT010000148.1 GCF_937863835.1 uncultured Prevotella sp. | reverse complement strand
CGGCATCCTTCAGCAGTTGCACGAGATAAGACGGTGTGCCCGTCTCAAACCAGTAATCACGGAAACACTTGTTGTCGAATGTGTTGAGCACGCTGAACGGATTGTATATTCCGATGGAATGCTCCATGAAATGATAACCGTCATATTGTTCCTTCAATTTGTCATAACAGGTCTCTTTGTCTATTCCTTCCGCCTCTGCCAGTTCACCGGCAGATGTGTCGAAATAGGTATGCAGTTCCTTCTCGGTGATGCCGCAGATGTCGATATAACGGGAAACCATTGATATGTCTTTCAGATTGTTCAGGTCGCTGAACACGCTCACCTTACCAAACTTGGTCACGCCCGTGAGGAAGGCAAACTTGATATATCCGTCCTGTGTCTTCAGTACCGAATAGAAAGCCTTGAGCGTATTGCGGTATTCTTCGGTCAGCGCCTCATTATTGATGGCCTGCAGCATGGGTTTGTCGTATTCGTCCACCAGTATCACCACACGTTCGCCCGTCTTCTCGCAGGCACGCTGCACGATACCCTTGAACCGGAGTTCGGGAGTCACTTCTGTCGGCGATGTGCCGTAACACTTTTCCCAAGCGGAAAGCGCATCGTTGAGCACATTGTCCAAACTCTCCTTGGTGTCATACTTTGCCGTATTCAGGTCGAGATGCAGGATAGGGTGTTTGGTCCATTTCTGTTCCAACTTGTCGATGGCGAGCCCTTTGAAGAGCTCCCGCTTGCCGCTGAAGTAGGCATCCATGGTGGAGATGAGCAGGCTCTTGCCGAAACGGCGCGGGCGACTGAGGAAGTAATAACTGCCCGTGTCGGCGAGTTGATAAATGAGGGCAGTCTTGTCCACATATACGTATCCGTCATTCCTGACCTTCTCGAAGTTCTGTATTCCTATAGGATATTTCATATTTATCAATGATTGATGCTGCGAAGATACGATATATTTTTGAATCCGCAAAATGATTCCATCTTTTTCCATCAATGATCAGTAAATGCACAACCATTATAAATTATAAACAATTGCGCACCGCGCAATTTATTTTCCGCACCGCGCAATTTTTTTTCCACGACGCGCAAATTTTCCCGCGCGACGGGGAAAAATCCTAGAAGGGCATCTCTTCCGGTTCGTTATTGTTGTTGCGCTCTATCTCGTCGTGACGGAGCTCGATGACACGGTATTTGTATCCGTTGCCCGCACGCACTTTGACGAAACCGGCGCTGACGAGCGCCTGACCGATCCTGACCACCGACAGACCGCCCTTGATGTTGACGTTGATGCGCTCCATGATGTTCGTGGCGGAGAGCAACTTAAACTGCTCGCCCGGACCGGGCACACGGTAGTAGGTCAGCAACAGTTCCTCCTCCATACTGGGCACCTTGAAGTGCGACACATGGCTGGTCAACTGCTCCGTCTCTTTCTCGTCGAACCAATAACGGAAACCGTTCGTATAGAGATACATCGCCTGGGCGAACACCTTGTCGTGCAGATAGTCGTAGAAGTGGGGATCCTTGATTCCCTTCACCTCGAAAGGCAGCCAACGGCGGTTGCCGGTGGGGTCGTTGAGAAACTGCACACTGTTGCCCGTTCCGCAGAACGAGGCGATATGGCGGCGGTTCTCCTTGTAGCGGGCGTACGCCGCACGCTCGTTGATCACCGGGTCGGTGATGAGCGCCTTGATATGGTTCAGTTCACGCGATGTCATCGACTCGATCTCCTCCAGACAGATGAGTCCGTACTCCGCCACCGCCAGATGGTCGTCCTTGGTCATCGTGCCCGTATTGGTCTTGACATAGAAATAGTCGCGCAGTCGGGGAGGGAAGAGGTACTGGAAGAAGGTGGTCTTGAAGATGCCCTGCCTGCCCACGAGGATGAGCACCACATGGTTCACGCTCTCGCCTACAAGCGACGCCACAATACCCACGAGCCACTTCTTGAAACAGTCGCGGAACTGGTTGCGCAAGAGCATCATGTCGGCATCGTCACCATGAGCCTTCAGCGTCACCATGTCGGCGACACGTTCGATGTAGTCGGTCTTCTTGTCCCATACAGGCAGATTGTCGAAGTAATCCCTGAAAGGGTCGTAGAGCGGCACGTAAGCCGACGTGACCAGATTGCTGATATCATGTATTTTGGCTATTTTCCCCTCTTTGTTGTCATTATTCACGTTCCGCCACAAAGAGGTGAGATGGCGGTCGGTAAAGTTTTCCCATTCACCTTCAGGTTTGCCGTCGGCATCAAGAAGACATACTTCCGTCCTCGAACTCACGATGTTATGGCGAAGCATAGCGTGATGTTTCATGTAGTCTTCTATCTCTTTCACCTTCATGATGAATCCATTACTCTCTTTTTCTTTCTGTTTTTCACCATATTCGAGCTGTTGCAGTCGCATACTGCCGTATTCGCCGGTCTTGAGGTAACATGAACGGAACACCCCCCGCAGTTCATCCGCATCATAATCGTCGAAATGATGGAGCGCCCACGACAAGGCCACGTCCGCCGGTATGCCGAGCGCATTGAAGAGATATCCCGTGCGTGAGATATAAGTGTTGCGCTGACCTTCGATATACACGAATCCGTTGTTACGCAGATGTTTGGCTATGGCTTTGACGCATCGGGTGATGTTGGGATACTCACGGTCCTCTTTCACGGCGAACACTTCGCTGTCCGGATTGTAATAAGCGTCGGCATCCTGGCAGAGCAGAGAGGTGCGCCCGATGTTCTTGCAACACCCGTCACTTTCCAGATCCAGCAGCAGGGAGAAATATCTGTTACCCGTATAGAACGACTGTACGTATGACTTACGAGTCATCTCCGCCTTGAAGAAGATACGGATGCCGCAGCCCGAAATGGTGCGGTAGACCATCATGGAATGGGAGTCGGCCTTCGCCTTGGACATGGCATCTTCTATCTTGTCGCGACTGATATGGTCGAAGTCGCAGAGCGATACCCCGGTGAGTCCCATGATGTTCTCTTCTTTTCTGCCGCCCTTACATTCTATCGCCGGCGTAATGGCGGGCATACTCTTCTTCAGTAGTCGTGCCTCGTTGTCCAGTCCGCCCGCCATCATCCTGCGGTACTTCGCCGTTTCGTCTGCCAAACCGTTGCCACGGATGAGCGAATATACCTCATCCCATTGTATTGTTTTACACTCTTTTGTCATTAAACCCCTAAAAAGGGAAGGTAGGAATTTGTTTTCTGCCATAATTGTCTGTTTTGTTATCTTTTTTTTTCTAATTTTATAACGTCTTTTCATTAAGAGAGTGCAAAGGAACTAAATATTTATGTAATTCACAAATTATGTCCGAAACTCGGACAGGTTTTTTTATTTAAAATTTAAACAAGATGAAAAAAAAGAACAAAGAGCGGATTATGCATGAGTTTGTAGCCATGATTCTGCAACAGTTGCTCAAAGTGACAAAGTACGAACGTAGAAAACTTGAAAACAAGTACCATCTCGGTCACGGTTTCTTCCACAGATTCATTGACGAAGAGTGTGTCCCCAACAGTAGGATACCGCTCGACAAGGTGATGCTCGTCTTTTTCGACTTGGAAGACATCTATGATGTGAGAGTGGAGGTATTCGTTCATTGTCACAAAGAGAATGAAGCCCATCGTTTGTTACAGGAATACAATGATTTCAGGGAGTCTTTGAGAAGTAAACTGAAGGAGAATCTCAAAGAGGGCGTAGGGTTAGGTAGGGTCCTGGAGTAAGTTTCCTTAAAATGCGCCCGTCCGAAACATCATAAATTAATATATATAATAACCTGTATTATTAATGACCTGGACGGGCCCGCAGGTGGGGGTTATACATTTACCCTACGTACCCCTACGCACGGCGGTGACACAAAAAAAAGGAATACCGCCCCTAGATGGAGTGGTATTCCTTGTAAACATTGAAACAGGGGCAAG
>NZ_CALMHT010000147.1 GCF_937863835.1 uncultured Prevotella sp. | reverse complement strand
AAGAGAAGTTCTTATTTGATTTCTAAAGCGTTCGGTCATTACCTTGGCGCATCCATCCTATCCATGTTGGCATCCCAACTGTCTGTTATGGTTGATGCGATTATCGTTGGTAAGTTTGTTGCGCCTGAGGCTTTGTCAGGTGTTAATTCCGCGATGCCGTTGATTGGTGTTATTGGCGCTTTTGAGATACTGTTTGGTTCCGGAGCATGTATTTCAGTTGCTCGTCTGATAGGAAAACATGATGAAAAAGGAGTGAAGAAGGCCTTTTCTATGTCAATGGTAACATTATCGACTGTATTATTGTTGATGTCAGTCCTGCTCATATTATTCGCTGTACAGGTAGCCGGCTTTTTAAATAGTGAGCCAAAGATTTCTGCGTATGCAGCACAGTATATTCAAGTTTATGCATGGGGAATAATTCCAATGCAGTTAGTACCTTCAATTTCCGGTTTCGTCCAGACGGACGGTCATCCCAGACTGATCACTTCATTAGTGATATGTGAGTCGGTCTGCAATCTGATTCTCGATTTGTTATTTGTATGTGTTTTTGGTATGGGCATACAGGGAGCAGCCCTAGCTACCATTATCAGTGCTATACTTGTGCTGGTGCTGGCTGTCATATTAGGATTAAAAAAGTCCCCGTCATTCCGTTGGCTGTGGGAAAAGGGTACAATGTCTGTCGTTTTCAGAAATAATCTGTTGGACGGCCTTCCGCTGATGCTTACCAATGTACTCTTAGCCTTGGTCGTTTTCTTACTTAACACCATTATAACATCTACTTTGGGCACTGTCGGTATGAATATATGGTCAGTCTGCCTACAGGTATTTATGCTCTCGATTGTTGTGCTGAGTGGAATTGGTGGGGCTGTATTCTCGATAGGAGGAGTATTAGTAGGTGAAAAGGATATGGAGGGCTTATCCATATTATATAAGAAAGTAATGGGGTTGATATTAGGTGTCCTTCTGATATTAGTGATTTTTATTGAGATATGGCCGGAATCTTTGGCAATGTTGTTTGGTGCAGGTGATGCCGAGTTTCAGGGAGGTATCACGACGGCTCTACGAATTTTTATCGTATGTGTGATTCCGTTTTCTTTTGTCATCTTGCAAAATGATTTTCTGCAAATCATGGAGCATCAGTTATTGGCAATGATTTTTACCATCGGGTTAATGGTTGTGATAGTTCTAGGACCTTGGATTGCTTCATTGGTGATACCGGAATGTATATGGTGGGGCTTCCCGGCTTCCTGTATTATTCTGTTTGCCCCGATGTTTATCTCCATGATGTTTATTCATAGAAGTCATCCGGGAACCTCTCCTTTTACGTTAATACCTTATCAGTCTCCGGGCATAGCCTGGTCTAAGTCGGTTAAATATAACGATGCCGATCTTCGCTCTGCATTCTCTGAATTGAATGATTTCCTGGCGGGACATACTTCTGATAGCGCTGCAACTGACATACTTCATCATATAGTTGAGGAATTGATGCTGAATATCGTACAATATGCTGTTCGAAACAACTCTAAGCAGACATTTGATGTTCAGGTGCGAATAGATGATAATGAACTTACAGCTGTTTTGAAAGACGACGGAAGACCTTTTGATCCTACAGTGAAGCAGGAAACCGATACGATAGGTCTGAAAATCGTACAAGGGTTATCCTCTGAGATCACCTATAAATATATGAACGGACAGAATGTCGTGTTTGTCAAAATACCAACCAAAGCAAAATAAAAACCTAAAATATGGAAAATAAACTTTTTTCGCAATCAAAAGAAATGAATACATTTCCATTGCTACAGTCCCAAATGGGAATTTTTCTTGAGATGATGGCTCAGCCAACGATGACAAAATACAATTTGCCAGTGTATCTAACTCTTCCTAAGACGACAGATGTGGACAAACTATGTGGCACTCTAAAACATATCATTGAAACACGTAAAGAGCTCCGTACCCATTTCACCCTTGATGAGCAGGGCACTCCCCGTCAATTCTTTGATTCGACTATTAAAATATCGATTCCTATAAAGGACATGACGGATGAAGCTGTCATGAATTATATACATCATGACTTTGTCCGTCCATTTGATATTCTGTCCGGTGAACCGCTGTTCAGGATGGAAATTATCAAGTCGGAAAATTATAAATATTTTTTAGTTGATATACATCACAGTATAGCTGATGGACTCACGTTGGCTCCCAATCTCGAAAATGATATAGCGTCAGGGTATAATGGGCAACCACTGCCTGAATGTGCTTATGGCATGTATGATTACGCTGCAGATGAACAGCAATCATTCGGAACGGAGGCTTACATCCGTGCCAAGGAATATTATGCAGGGAAATTCGCTGGGGTTGATTTCACAAGCCTTTGTACGGATGCTGTCGACAGATGGGGTAACGACATACAGGAATCCTCATTTATCAACAGGGCGGAACTGGACGGATGGTGTGCTGCTAACGGCACCTCGTCCAATCTTCTTTTTATGGCAGCATTCACTCATGTTCTTTCTGTATTCTCACGTGAAGGTAAGGTGGCCTATCAGACTATTAATCATGGCCGAATGGACAAACGACTGCGAAATGCTTACGGAATGTTTGTCAAGTCAGTGCCGGTGTGCGTAGATGAAAATCCGCAAGAGAAGGTGATTGATTTCATCAAGGGATTCCGTCGTGAACTGATGTCCACTATCCGATATGCAAGTTATCCTTTTACTCATTTCTGTACGGATCTGAAGCTCACGCCGACTGTCTCTTTCGGTTTCCAAGGTGTAGATATGTTGGAAACTATGGAATTGGAAGGCGCCCAAGTTAATGCCGTCCAGTTGACTAAAGGAAAAACAGATGAGGATCTGGCCTGTATTATATATCTAAGCGATGGTAACTATGAAATCCGTGTGAATGCCAGTGATGCTTTATATACACATGAGAAGCTTCGTACCTTTGCCAGTGCTGTGAAGTCATGTGCAGAAAACATGATGAAGAATCCGGAGTCAGTCATGCAGGATGTGAGTGTGGTCAGTAGTGAGGAGATACAGCATATATTAAGTGTTTCTGCAGGTACTGCTTTAGATTACGATATCCATGAGACTTTCGTGGATATGTTCCGCCATCAGGTAGCTCAGCGTCCTGATGCCATAGCAGTCGTGGATGAGAACGGCAGTATCAGTTATGGAGAACTGGACCGTCGCTCCGATATATTGGCATCAAAGCTTCAGCAACTGGGAGTAAGCAAGGATAACTTTGTATGTCTGATGCTTCCGAGAATCCTGGATTTTGAGATAAGCATCCTTGGCGTGTTCAAGTCAGGTGGCGCATACGTGCCGCTTGACAGCGACTATCCGAATGAGCGTCTGCTATATATGTTGGAAGATTCGAAGAGCAAGGTACTGATTACCACCCACGCATTGTTTGAGGAAAAACAGCAGTCTGGAGATTTCAATGCAGCCAATGTCCTGTTTATAGATGATGTGGACTGGAGTGCAGAAGCAGGACCCGTCAATGCGTCCCGTCCTGAGAATCTTGCCTATATGATTTATACATCAGGTTCAACGGGTAAGCCGAAGGGAGTGATGGTGGAACATCACAGCCTGCGCTCTTTCGCCGAATGGCGTATGAGGAAGTTGGGACTTACTCCTGCGGACCGTAATATAGAACATGCCAGTTTCAGTTTCGATGCATCGCTCGATGACCTTGTCTGCCCGCTGGGAGCTGGTGGTCAGGTTCATATTCTTCCATCATCCATGCGTCAGGATATGGATGGCATCTATCATTATGTCAAGGACCATTCCATTACCGGTATGACCCTCAGCACCCAGTTGGGTATGGAGATGCTGAATGCCTACGATATGCCGTTGCGTTATCTGATGATGGGTGGTGAGAAACTGAAACTGACAAAGCCCTCATCCGTAAAAGTCATCAACGGTTACGGACCGACAGAGTTTTGCGTATGCTCCTCGTTCCATATAGTAGATTACAACAGGGATTATAAAAATATACCAATTGGTTGTCCTGTACCGAACAGCAGTTCATTCATTGTAGACGGATATGGTAATCTGTTGCCGCAGGGCGTAGCAGGTGAACTGTGCCTGATGGGGTTCCAGATGGCAAGAGGCTACTGGAAGCGCGAAGAACAGACGCGAAAGGCATTCACGCCCTGTCCGTTCATTCCAGGAAAGATGATGTACCATACGGGCGACTTAGCGCAATGGAACGAAGAAGGTGAACTGGAATACCTGGGTAGAATAGACAATCAGGTGAAACTGCGTGGTTTCCGTATCGAGATGGGAGAGATAGAGTCCCGTGCCATGACATATAGTGATCGCATTAAGTCGGTTGCCGCAGAAGTGAAGGAAATCAGCGGCACTCAGCATCTGTGTCTGTACTATGTAAGTGAAGACGAGCTGGACGAGGATGACCTGCAGGCACACATGGCAAAATCGCTGACGGACTACATGGTTCCTGATGCGTTTGTGCGTCTTGAAGTGATGCCGATGACCCCTAACGGTAAGATAGACCGAAAGGCATTGCCAATACCCGAACTGAAGGCGGAAGAGATAGTTGCGCCAGAAAATGAACTGGAGCAGCAATTGTTTGATGTGGCAGCTAAATTGCTGGGGCATGACCAGTTTGGCGTGACCACGAATCTTATCAAGGTGGGTATGAGTTCTTTATTGGCGATGCGTCTGAGCGTGGCTATCCGTCAGCAACTGAACATGGTTGTGGAGACGAAGGATATCCTTTCCACACCGACACTTCGGCAGCTGGCAGCAGTAGCGAAGGATATCGACAGTGCAGATGAGCACGTGTGGGAGAAGCGTGAGTACTATCCCATCACGGAGAACCAGCGCGGTGTGTACATCGACTGGGAAATGAACCGTGACACGACACAGTATAATATACCAATGGCCATCAACCTCCATCTGACAGATGCAGCGAAGGTTCGGGAAACCCTGGAACGGGTAGTGAACGCCCATCCCTATATGAAGACACGATTTGCCGTAAAGGATAATGATATCGTCCAGCTGCGCAACGACGACGAACCGGTCGCAGTGAATCTATATGATATAGACTACGAGCCTGATTCTCAGTTCTTCCAGCAGCGAGTACGTCCGTTCAACCTGCTTGAAGACAGGCTGTATCGTCTGGAGGTATACCGCAGTCCTTCATCCGTCTATCTGTTTATGGATGTCCACCATACGATATTCGACGGTCTTTCAACCTCAGTATTCCTGTCAGACTTCAGGAAAGCGTATCGTGGAGAGGAACTGGAGACAGAGCGCTACAGTTCGTTCGAACATTCGCTTGACGAACAGCAGCAGATACAGGGCGAGCAATATGGTCAGGCCTAGGCCTACTTTGACAGTTTGCTGGAAGATACGACATCGGTATCCTATCCCCATTCCCAGGAAGTGGACAAAGATACGGAATCCTCCCATCTCGAATTGGAAATATCCGGTGCTTCAATCAGGAAGTTCTGCCGCGAGAACGGTCTGACGGAGAACAGTTACTTCATGACCGCCCTGATGCAGGTTCTCCATCGTGTGACCCGTGAGGAGAATATCATGGTAACCTCCATCAACAACGGCCGTTCGGACAGTCGCCTGTCGAATGCCTTCGGTATGTTCGTCAAGACCCTGCCGGTGGTGAGCAAGCAGTCCTTCAGCCAGTCAGGCGGTCTTACTGTAGCAGATATGGCAAAATCCATTCAGGAACAGTTCCGTGAGACCCAGAGCAAAGACTTCTATCCGTTTACGAAGATGTCGGAACGCCATCAGGTCCATCCGGAGATTATGTGTGTTTATCAGGGTGGAATCTTTGAGGACATTTCTGATGATACGCCTTATGAGTCGCTCGACCTCTCCCTGGATACAGTGAAGTTCCCTCTTTATGTCACATTTTATCCCAAGGATGCGGATACCTATGGCGTGACCCTGGAATATGATACATCCTTATATTGCAGGAGGGACATGGAAAGTCTGGCATCGATGCTGAAGACAGTGTCAGAGGAATCGGCTGAAACAGCTTCTCTGAAGGATATCTCATTGTTAAGTGATGCAGACGAGAAGAAACTCTCCGCCATGTCAACCGGTTCAAAATTGGATTATGACCGCAATGAGACCATTGTGGATATGTTTGTCCGTACCGCCGAGTCAACACCGGATGCGCCGGCCGTGGTATTCAAAGACCGTCAGCTGACATACGGAGAGCTGGACAAACGTACTTCAGAACTGGCGAGCCATCTCCAGCGCCATTATGGTATTGGCAGGGGCAGCGTTGTTGGAATCATGATAGACCGCAGTGAACTGATGGCAGTCTATCCGCTGTCGGTGATGAAAGCCGGCGGTGCCTACATGCCTCTTGACTCCAAGTTCCCGTCCGAGCGCCTACAGTTTATGTGTGAGGATGCGGGCGTGAGCCTGATTCTGTCGGAAGGCAGTCTGGTGAAGGACACGATGCCTGATTTTGCGGGTGAAGTGTTCACTTCGGATATGCTTTCCGGTCTTGACGGAATCACGGAACTGGATCCATTGCACAAAGCGAAGAGTGATGACCTCATGGTGGTGCTTTATACCTCAGGTTCCACGGGAAAGCCGAAGGGCTGTCTGCTGGAGCATCATAATATTGTAAATTTCTGCCATTGGTATGTGACAGAATTCTCCATGACGAGTGCCGACAGGGCACTGGCGTATGCGAATTTCGGTTTCGATGCCCACATGATGGATCAGTATCCAGCTTATCTGGCAGGTGCATGTGTCTACATCATCCCAAGTGAGATGCGTATGGACATAAGTCAACTGAATGATTATATGGAGGCTAATCATATTTCGATTGGTTTCATGACGACACAGTTGGGTTACATACTGGTTACGTCCTTCAATAATCACAGCCTCCGCCTGTTGTCGGTAGGTGGTGAGAAACTTCCTCCAATCAAGAAGCCGCCTTATCGCTTCTATAATGGATATGGTCCTACGGAGTGTTCATTATATTCCACATTCTATAAGATAGAAAGTGATTACGACAGCAGTCTGATAGGCCGTCCGTTGTCAGGCTATCAGTTGCTGGTAGCCGACCGGTTCATGCGTCCGGTTCCTGCAGGCGTCCCCGGTGAGTTGATCATCCTGGGCGACGGTGTAGGCCGCGGCTACCTGAACCGTCCTGAGCTCAATGCGGAGAAGTTCATCACCATAGACGGTCAGCGTGCATACCGCTCCGGTGATTTGGTACGCTGGACCGAAGATGGCAATATCGACTTCATGGGCCGTATAGACGGTCAGGTGAAGCTCCGCGGTCTCAGGATAGAGACGGGAGAGGTGGAGTCCGTCATGTCACGTTATGCACATATCAAGTCCGTCTGCGTGACCGTGAAGGAAGTAGCCGGGACACAGCATTTGTTTGGTTATTATACCAGTGACGGTGATGTAGAGGAGGAATCCCTCCGTGAGTTCATGGGCAAGTCACTGACAGCGTTCATGATACCGGAAGCATTCATCCGTCTGGATGTGATGCCGCTGACCCCAAACGGCAAGATAGACCGCAAGTTGCTGCCACTTCCGGAAATAAAGGCAGAGGAGATCATCGCTCCTGAGACGGAACTGGAAAAGCAGCTGTTCGAAATAACGTCTAAGTTGCTGGGTCAGGACCAGTTCGGCGTGACGACGAACCTGATAAGCGTAGGCATGAGTTCACTGATGGCGATGCGTCTGAGTATAGCCATCCGCCAGCAGTTGAACCTGGTTGTGGAAACCAAGGATATTCTTGCTGAGCCAACCTTACGTCATCTGGCAGCAGTGGCGAAGAATATCGACAGTGCTGATGAGCATGTCTGGGAGAAGCGTGAGTACTATCCCATCACGGAAAACCAGCGCGGTGTATATGTCGACTGGGAACTGAACCGTGACACGACACAGTATAATATCCCGAACGCCATGAACCTTCATCTGCCGGATGCTGATAAGGTTAAGGAAGCTTTGATCAA
>NZ_CALMHT010000146.1 GCF_937863835.1 uncultured Prevotella sp. | reverse complement strand
GTGAGTTGGTATCAAATTTAGGCCTAAAAATGTTGCAAAGACGGTGGGGATGAAGAACAATTCCACTGGTTTCAGATCATTTTTAGGCCTAAAAATTCCTCAAAAGCGGTGAGTTTTGAATCCCCCACCGCCTGAGGCGATTTTCCTTGAAGGGAAATTATTTTTCCTTAAAGGGAAATTTTTTTTGACGGTGCGCAATTTTTCTCGCACGACGGTGGATTTTCCACGGAACGGTTTGCAATTTATTTTGACTGTCGTAAAAGTGAATAAATATCGTAATATGTTAAGATATCTAAAGTGTACATTTGCTTCAAAATTCGCTCTTGTGGATTTGTCAAATATTATAATGATTATAAAATCATGTATAACTATTTTAAAATTGAACGTATTATCAAGATAATGAGTCGTATGTATGTTAGATATTATTCTAGTTTTTCGAGGGTGGAGGATGGTGGAGGATAGGTGGAGGTTTTGCAACAATCTGAATTTTCGCAAATACGTATCAATCAGAATAATACAAAGAAATTTCACTCATCGGGTGGAGGGTGGAGGTATAAAGCAACAAAAAATTCTGGGAGGAACAGCTATTTTTGCATTGATATCAAAACACATAAATATCTTTACATCCTATTTCTATGTCTTATAAGGACTGGTAACAGGTACTGCGGTAGCAGCAAATTAGTAAGACCGGGAACGGCATCCGTGAATAAAAGTAACGGATGCCGTTTTGATTTAGACGAGAATTGTATATTTTAGACGAACGTAGAAGTAACCGACAAAAATGTGTATTTACACAAAAATTTCGGATAAAACTACTTCATAGATATAGGTCTGATGCTGAATACAAAAAAGAGACGGCTGCCAACATGATATTGACAGCCGTCTTTCTTACCTTATTTATTTGTAGGTTACTCTTCTACCGGTGAGAAGTCGTCTTTGCCTACTCCGCACAGTGGGCATACCCAGTCGTCTGGAATATCCTCAAAGGCTGTACCTGGTGCTATACCGTTGTCCGGATCACCTTCTGTAGGGTCGTAGATGTAACCACATGTTTCGCAAACGTACTTTTTCATAATTGTTGTCTCCTTTAATTAAATTAATAATAATATGTATTTTATACCTTTCTTAATAATACAATTCTGAGCCTTTCGATAATCTGTTCGGGCGATATGTTCTTCAGACAGGCGAAATCTCCGCGCAGACATGGCTTGTTGCCGTATATCGAACAGGGACGGCAGGGCAGGTCTATCTGAATGATGTTGTCTTCACTCTGGTTCCATCCCATAAATCCTGCGTACGGATGGGTGGCTCCCCAGATACTTACTACGGGTGTGCCTACCATCGAGGCTAGATGCATGTTGGCACTGTCCATAGACAGCATGACGTCAAGATGACTCATTAGAATCAGTTCGTCGTATAGTTGACTGATGTATTTTCTGGTATACAGACATTGCTTGTATCTGTCGCACCATTCGGTGAATACCTTGTCTTCGTCTTCGCCTTTACCGAAAAGGAATATCCTGATATGGGGATCTTTGCTGATAAGGTTACTGATCACCTGTTCCATCAGTCGGATGGGATAGATCTTTCCTTCATGGGCGGCAAACGGGGCTATCCCGATCCATTTATCACCATCATTCTTCTGTCCTATGACGGAAGGCAGGGTGGTGAGGTCGCCTCCTGTTTCGGGGAAGATGGATTTGAAATCGCCCAACTTGACTGGATATCCCAGTTTCTCGAATACATCGGCGTAATTCTGAAAGGCGGAAGGCTGCTTCACCAGTTGTTTCTCTGTAGAAGAAATCAGTCTCCGCTTCCCGTTGCGGTGTTTGTCTATATGGGCGGAATGATAGCGGTCGAGATTGAACCGCATCCTCAGATACTCTGACCGCAACACCGCATGCAGATCGGCTATCGCTGTGAAGTTTTTGGCGGTAAGTCGACGGTATAGGGCGTTGAGCCCTTTCACACCATGATATTCCTTCTTGATATCAGCTTCCATGAAACCGACGTTCGGTGCCAGATTCTCGAAAAAGGGACGGGCGAAAGGACGGCTCAGGACTGTGATTCTGAGATGTGGATATTGCTTGGCCAAGGAATAAACCACAGGTACGGTCATCGCTACATCTCCAAGGGCGGAAAAGCGGATTATCAATATGTGGTCGGATTTCATATTCTATTTT
>NZ_CALMHT010000145.1 GCF_937863835.1 uncultured Prevotella sp. | reverse complement strand
ATGTTCCCGTCTACCGATAGCTCCAAAAACGCAGTGGATATGTTTCCGAGAACGGGCAGGTTCAAATGACATTCATTCTGTCCTCTCGAGCCATATAGAGACTATTGTGTTGCTACAACGAGCAAATACGTAGAAATCCTTTATTTCAAGCACTTTTACAAGCATATCGTCTTTACTGGTGAGGGGAATAAAATCAGAAATAAAGAGATTAAGGACTATATCAATGTTTCTGTAGTGATTGATATAGAGTGTGGAGATACAACAAAATAAAGAATGGGATTATAAGAAACGGAGGGACATTATGGAAAATAATCATCATAACAACAAAGAAAAGGATACTAATCACTCTGTTAGTGTTTCAGGAAATGCTACTGGGGTTCAAATTCAACAGAATGTATCTAATTCTACGCAAACACAGGCAGTAAATGAAGTTTTTGAATACGAAAAAGTATTAGAAGTTTTACACGAAATTTCGAATTTCCAGCAGA
Source organism: uncultured Prevotella sp. (assembly GCF_937863835.1). GTDB lineage: Bacteria > Bacteroidota > Bacteroidia > Bacteroidales > Bacteroidaceae > Prevotella. Next base: position 2,841 of record NZ_CALMHT010000145.1, on the reverse strand, counting down.
TGTTTAAAGATACTTACGGAAATGAAGCGGAACAAGTATTAGATTTACTAAATCAAGCTAAACAAGCAGTCACAAACAGGGAACATCCATCCAAGATAAAAGGATTTCTCAATGTCATTAAAGACATATCATTAAGAGTTACAAGTAGCTTAGTGGCAACAGGAATACTTGGTCTACTTAGTCAAGTTGGAATTTAGAGGTAGTACAATGGGAAAAATAGTTTTGGATTTACAACTAGAAGCACTTAGTAAAGATAGCGATGTTTTGAATTTATTAAGGAAAGCTTATGTAGTAGCAAGAAAATTAAAGTTGGATGAATTTGAAGAATGGGTCAATAGTGAGTTGAACGGCTATAAAGATGGCAATAAGATTCCTGAATATAGAAAAGTTAAGGGCGAAGTCAAAGGGTGGAACCCGTATCATGGTTGGATTCCTATGATTATGCAAGATACTGAGATAGAAAATATGATTTCAGAACATTTAGTTTCAGACTCAATCCCTAATCTAAAAAATGTATACGATAGTGCAAATGGTAGTAATGCAACATTACAGTTTAGTGCAGGTATGAACAATCTATTATCAAAATCGAGTGGTTTTAATACAAAATACGCTTTAATGATAAGTGCAAATCAAATATATAATATTATGGAAAGAGTTCGTAATATTGTACTAGATTGGTCGATTACTCTTGAAGAAAATGACATATTAGGAGAGGGGTTGCAATTTACGAAAAGAGAAAAAGATATTGCTGTTTCTTCTTCAACTATTAATAATTACACGAATAATTTCTATGGTGATGTTCGAGAAACGCAAATACAGCAAGACACATCAGAATCTACGCAAAAATAGAGTAATACGATTTTAAGGAGTACTGTGACAATAGTATTCCTTTTCTTCTTTTTTAGACGTTCAAAAAATGAACGTCTATTTTTTTACCCAATTTGAAAGGACGTGATACTACGAAAACGGAAAATCAAGAAACCAAAGGTCGCTCTCCACCGTGTAAGACCATCAAACAAAAGATTACAATTATTCGTACAACACATTATTTAGAAGAAGTAGAAGCGTTGTCCGACCGTATTGGAATAATGGCAAACGGTAAATTGACGGCTATTGGAACGGTAGCGGAATTGACAAAACAAACGGGAACAAGTAAGTTGGAGGATGCTTTTGTTATCCTATCAGGAGGTACAGCATGAAGACTATTTTGTTTGCAAAACGCAATATGAAAGAGATTTTGCGCGACCCTATCAACCTTTTTTTCGGCTTAGGGTTTCCATTAATACTGCTGGTGCTGCTGTCCGTCATTAATGCCAGTATTCCTCCCGAAGCAAATAATACGATGTTCTCGATTGAAAACCTTGCGCCCGGTTTAGCAATGTTCGGAACCGCGTTCATGGCATTGTTTACGGGTATGCTGTTATCCAAAGACCGTACTTCATCTTTCTTGATGCGCTTGTTCGCCTCACCCATGACCTCTTTGGATTTTATATTAGGCTACACTTTGCCAATGCTCGTTATGGCGTTGGCGCAAGCCGCAATAACTTTGCTGGCATCCTGTATTGTGGGACTTGAACTTACCGCCAATCTTCTGCTTGCTATTGTTGTGACAACTCTGACCTCGCTTTTGTTTGTAGGATTTGGCTTATTATTTGGCAGTTTGTTTAACGAAAAGGCAGTAAGCGGTATTTGCGGACCTTTATTAACAAATGTTGCGGTATGGTTGTCCGGGGTATTTATTCCGATTAACTTAATTGGTGGTGCTTTCAAAAAAGTGGCTGACATTTTGCCGTTTTATCATAGTGTACAAGCAATCCAAGCAGTCTTGACTGGTGATTTTCGGGAAATGCTGCCGCATTTGATAATTGTATTGGGTTATACGTCGGTTATTTTTATACTTGCGATTATAGCTTTTCGACATAAAATGAGTGGTGATAAGTCATAAGACCTTTATCAAGGAGAGAATTTTATGAGCGACGAATTGTGCTGTATTAAGGATACAGATTGGATTCTTTGCCCTGTTTGTAAGAATAAAACCCGAACACGAATACGGAAGGACACAATGCTTACAAACTTCCCATTATACTGTCCAAAGTGTAAGCAGGAAACTTTAATAAATGTAAAATTTTTAGAAATGACTGTTATCACAGAGCCAGACGCAAAGACGCAGAGCCGATAATTTGAGATTAATATTCTCATCTTATCGGCTCTTTCTGTTATCTATAATTCTTAACTAGTCTTCAATATTTTTTGATTCATTGATACCGTTAGCTAATGCTTCAATAAGTGCCAATTCTTTATCAGTGAAGTTATCCATAAGTTTCTCTACCTGTAATCGTCTGGTGGTTTTTGCCAGATCATTAGCAGGTAAGAAAAAATTGATTCAGATACATACGAATCAAAATTCTCTAGCATGACTACTAAGCAAGAAGACCTAATTAAAGAGCGACTACAGCTCCAAGAAAATGCAACGAATGAAAAAGATATCAAACGACGCTTACGAGATTTCAAAAAAACATTAGAGCAAAACGAAGTATTATATGAGTTTGACCGTTATGTTTTTGAAAGTATAGTTGAAAAAGTTATAGTAGGTGGTTATGATGAAGATGGAAATATTGGCACTGCACAACTTGTCTTTGTATATAAAACAGGATTTAAAAACAGCTTAGATGGCAACCGTTTTAAGCCAGAAAGAAAGAATGCAAGAGGAAATAGAAAGTCTAAAGATTTGTGTTCCCATGCTAATGACGAGAATCAGAGTTTGTATTCTGATACTAATACCGACACACATAGAGTGTGTAGGATTGCTGACACGTAAAGAACGTTGAAATAATAAGGATT
>NZ_CALMHT010000144.1 GCF_937863835.1 uncultured Prevotella sp. | reverse complement strand
CTTGATCAAATGTTGCGTGCTGATTAGCTCCGTACATGGATGAATGACGGAATACAATTGTCTTTACACCGAATATACGATAATAATCCAATAAATACTGATCTGCCGTACCTTTTGAACATCCGTATGGAGAATGGAAATCAAGCCCTATTGTTTCGGGGAATCCCTTGGGATATTCCTCGCAAACATATCGTTTTCCTTCTTCTTTAAAATGAAAATGTTCAAAATCACCAAAGACCTTATTGGTCGATGAAAACAGCATCACCGTATGTGGAGAATATTTCCGAAGGGAATCTAAAACGTTAAAAGCGCCTATCGCATTTGTCTCAAAGTCAAGACGTGGATTAGCTATTGACGTTGTCATCGCCACCTGACCAGCCAAATGGAATAAATAATCAGGTTGTACTTCCTTGATAATCGTCTCAACATCATTCTGATTACGAGTATCAGCTGGATAGTACTTAAACTTGCCCTTTGAGCGAAGCCATTGCAGATTAGCATCACTGCCAAATCGATATAGATTGTCTATTACATACAATTCTTCTCCTCTTCTGAGGACCTCTGCGGCTAGATTACTTCCGACGAAGCCGCATCCACCTGTAATTAAATACTTACTCATATTGTTTTAATATAATTTGTTAAATTCTTATAGAAATCGAATTTGATCGGTTTATTTATGATAGCCTCCAATTTGTCTACAGAGCACCGTAAATCCATCATTTCATTTTCACGATATGGTATTGCGCCATAGTTCACTTTCGATTTAGATGATGTTATCGTTTTCAGATGTTCAATGATAGATTTAAGAGAAATACTTTCACCACTGCTGACATTTACAATCTGTCCAAGACATTTCTCTGTTTGATTAAGCAGTTCCCCAATACAATAAGCAAAATCAGAAGCGTAGATAAAATCGCGTTTCTGTTCACAGGGAGTTACATCTAAATCTTTATTCGCTTGCAACTGAGATACGACATAAGGTAAGAACTTTGACTTATTTTGATACTTTCCAAAAAGATTTCCAGGTCTTACAGCCATGATGGGGAATGCATAATTGCGATGTAACATCATAGCTGAGTTCACTGTCAACTGCTTAACCAGCGCATAAGGCGAGTTTGGCTCTTCACGTTGTGTTTCCGAGAAAGGTGAAATCGTATTTCCATATTCTTCACTGCTTCCAAACTGAATCATTAATTTCAAGTTCTTTTGATCTTTAAATCTTTGATATAAATTGAGAAGTATCTTTAAATTAGAAGAAATCAGTCCATCAAATAGTTTCATGTCACGCTCTGCTGTAACAATTGAAGCTAGATTAATGATATAAGATGGAGTCGGGAATACATTTGATATCTCATTTTCCACCAGATCCATTTGAACTGTTTTTACCGAAGGTATAGCTTCGAAATAATTAATGTCAATGAATTTATCAAAAACAGTGATATCATATTTTCCTACGAAATAATCAATCAGATTCTTTCCGATAAAACCACTACCACCAATAATATAAAGTTTTTCCATCTTTACCAAACTTTCCAAGGTGCTTTATTCGTATCTAATAATTTCTCCAACTTTTCTTTATCTCTAAGCGTATCCATACACTGCCAAAAGCCGTAATGCTTATAACAAGATAACTGCTTATCTGATGCCAAATGCTCCAGAGGTTCACGTTCGAACATGATAGAATCTCCATCAATATAATCTAATACTTTTGGTTCAAGAACCATGAATCCACCATTAATCCATCCCATATCCGTTTTGCTTTTTTCGCGGAAAGATTCTATTTTATCGCCTTTGATGTCCATCACCCCAAATCGACCTTCAGGCAGAACACCAGTAAGTGTTGCCAATGTCCCAGTATTCTTATGGAATTCTATACAAGCATTGATGTCTACATCTGATACTCCGTCCCCGTAAGTCATCAGGAATTGTTCATTTGGATTGAGATATTTACCGATTCTTTTTATTCGACCTCCCGTCAATGTGTTAAGACCAGTATCCACAACGGTGACTTTCCAGTTTTCCGTATGGTCACTGTGAACAGTAATCTTACCATTATTTGAAAAATCGAACGAAACATCACTATTATACAGGTAGTAATTTGCAAAATAGTTTTTAATTACCTCCTGTTTATAACCACAACATATTATAAATTCATTATGTCCGAATTTCGAATACCATTTCATGATGTGCCATAAGATGGGTTTACCTCCTATCTCGATCATCGGTTTAGGTTTATATTGACTTTCCTCGCTGATACGAGTGCCGAAGCCACCTGCTAAAATTACGACTTTCATTATCTTACTTGTTTACGAATTCTTTGATGGTATCTATCATATATTGGAGCTTCTCATCGGTCATGCCGGGATAGACTCCTATCCAGAAGGTATCGTTCATGATACGGTCGGTAACGTCCAGCGTATTTGCTATTCTATAGTCCATGCCTTCAGTGTATTCCTCAAATGCGGGATGTTTGGCCAAGTTGCCTGCAAAGAGGTTTCGCGTCTGTATTTTCTTGCTCTCCAGATATTTGGTGAGGTCTGTGCGGGTATAGCCTGCATCATCTTTCACTGTGATGAGGAATCCGAACCAGCTTGGCTTGGAATTCTTCTGTGCTTCTGGAAGAATAAGACCTTCGAGTCCTTCCAGTCCTTTGTGTAAGATATCAAAGTTACGTCTTCTTCTTGCTACGATGTCATCCAGTTTATCCAGTTGTGCACAACCGATAGATGCCTGTAGGTCAGTGGCTTTGAGGTTATATCCCAAGTGGCTGTATACATACTTATGGTCATAACCTACGGGCAGTTGTCCGAACTGTTTTGTGAAGCGGCATCCACAGGTGTTGTCCACACCGCCTACACACCAACATTCACGTCCCCAGTCTCTGTATGAGTTGACATATTTATGCAGTTCTTCGTTATTGGTATAGACAGCACCACCCTCGCCCATTGTGATATGATGAGGTGGATAGAAACTGCTTGTACCTATATCACCGATTGTTCCTGTCTTTTTCCATTCACCGTCTATCAAGTATTCTGAACCGAGTGCGTCGCAGTTGTCTTCTATCAGCCACAAGTTATGTTTACGGCAGAAGTCTACTACTGCTTGCAGATTAAATGGATTACCTAGACTATGAGCCAGCATCACCGCCTTTGTCTTGGACGAAAAGGCAGCTTCCAGTTGGGTGGTATCTATATTATATTCAGGGATGTTCATGTCTACAAATACAGGTACTGCCCCATACTGCATGATTGGTGCTACGGTGGTAGGGAAACCTGCTGCTACAGATATCACTTCATCACCTCGTTTGATTCTTCGCTCGCCCAGTTCGTGAGCCGTCAGTGTCATAAAGGCAACGAGGTTGGCTGATGAACCGGAATTAACCAAGGAGCAGTATTTCACGCCTAACCATTTGGCAAAACGTGTCTCAAACTGATGTGCCCATGGACCAGCTGTCAACCAGAAGTCAAGGGAAGCGTCAACGAGGTTCACCATCTCTTCTGCATCAAAGTAACGGCCACCATAGTTTACTTTAGTTTTTCCAGGTACAAAGTCCTGCTTCACACCATGTACCTCTTTGTAATATTCTCTTGTAAGTTCGAGGATTTGTTTCTTTAATTCTTCTTTTGTTGACATTATATTTATTCTATTCTAATTTTTGTTTTGTTTATTAAAAAAATCAGATTTATAATGTATTTC
>NZ_CALMHT010000143.1 GCF_937863835.1 uncultured Prevotella sp. | reverse complement strand
AACAAATACTTATAAAAATTAGTATTTTGGTCGTCATTTTCGAAAAATGACCTATCTTTGCCTTCACATTTAATACTATATCAATGGCTAGTCATCATATTATCAATCGAATCAAATACAAATGGAGTATCTATAAGCATTGGGGCTTCCGTTATCAATGTCCTCTGTGTGGATTTCATTGTTCCGAATGGCAGCCATGCGGTTCTCATTCCGAAGTATATACTAAATATCAAACGGTCGGTGCCGGCTATCGTAACGCCCGTTGCTGGAAATGTGGAAGTAGAGAGAGGGAGCGGATGTTATACCTCTATTTGCGCGATATTATTCATATTAAGGATCCCAATACCCATCTTCATATACTGCATATTGCGCCCGAGTTGAATATAGCAGCCCGACTTTCCCAGTTGTCGAATATTGATTATGTCTGTGGAGATCTTTTCACCGATGGTTACGATTACCCCGATTACGTACAGAATATGAATGTCCTTGACCTGCCATTTATAGATCATATATTCGATATGGTTATCTGCAACCACGTGCTTGAACATATTCCCGATGATATACGTGCCCTGTCTCAATTATACAGAGTGTTGAAACCGGGCGGTAAAGCCATTCTGCAAGTACCCCTGGCTGTCAAACTGGATAAAACTATTGAGGACTCTTCTGTCACGACTAGAGAAGATCGCGAAAAGACTTTTGGTCAGTACGACCATGTACGTCTGTATGGTATGGACTATTTCGACCGTCTGCGCTCCGTTGGTTTTGAAGTACATCCACTGGATATCGCCAGTCATTATCCCCAATATGGATTAAATCAGGCGGAACAACTTATCTTGTGTGAGAAATATTAATTTAAAAATGATTATATCCTTTCCTTAATATGCCCCTTATTGCCCAATAGAAATATACGATAGATTTAATCCCCGTGTGTCTAAAAAATCTATATAGATATTTGATGCTTAATAAGTCATCCATGGTCTTGCAGTCTCCAAAATACAGTGTGATGGCATTTTGGCAATATCGGCTCTTGCCGATAGACATTAATAAAGCATTACATCTCATGTAGGCATTAAATCTGATGATTCGTTCCTCTTTGCTATGCCGATGAAAAACAAGAGATTCTCTTCTTTCCGTAATGCACATCAGCTTTCTTTCATCTATTTTGATCTTATTTGCCTTAACACCAGCCATACAAGAAAAATACATATCGTTGGATAAAGGTATTTCTTCAAACTTCAGATGATGGTTTATGATGAATTGATGCTTAAAGAGCTTTAATACAGATGTGCAACAATTATATCGTAAAGAAGAATAATCATGCTTTTTTATTTTTTTTACATAATAATCCATCCTGTGACTGACTATATTTAAATTGTCCGACATTCTAGCAATTGCACTATAAAAAACGATATCGTATTCAGAATTGATATATTCTGATATAATGTCGAATGCATCAGGCTCGAAATAATCATCTGCATCAGCAAACAGAATCCAGTTGCCAGTTGCATATTTTAAACCAATATTGCGTGCAAATCCTGCGCCTTTACCTTCTTTTGTGAATATGACTTTTGTATCAGATCTGTTTTCCCCCGGAAATCTAGTAAAATCCACTTTGTTGTCGTCACTGTTATCATCAACGATGATGATTTCCATATTCTCGGATACAGGTATACTCTGAATACACCTTTCCAAAAGTAGGGGCATATTTCGGTGTGGAATAATAATACTAACGTCTTTCATTATAAAATTTTATCTTATTTACCGCAAAAATAGTTCTTTTAGTCTGAATTAGACGATTCTGTTTGTTAAAATATCGTAATTATGTTATTTAATTTTAGTTTTGTATTAAAAACGTACAAATGAATAATCTTAAATGGAAAGTGTTTTCGAAAAGACCAAAGTCTTGATTAATGGCGCTCTCAATATGGTACTGACTAAAAAGAGTCCCTTTGAACAATCAGTGGTATTTTAGAAACCAATAAGCGTCCGCTAAGGCCTTTTTTTTGAAGGAAACGAGATATTGAATCAGATAGGGTAGAGGCAGCCAATCTTTTATTTTGCTAGACCTGAAAAGCCAGGTCGAAGGGTAATTGTAATACTTTTGCAGATGATGAGCCTTTAAAAGTCTGTCGCATTTTATTGTTGCTTTGTATCTTGTTATTCTGTCAGATTTTGATTGATGGCGCATTTTCAGTGTAGAGTCACTTTCCGTGCAGTAATAAACGATATGAAGATCCCTTTCCACCCTTTGCGCTTTGATGCTTAGCATGCAGGAGAAATAAGCATCATTGGCGACCATCGTTTCATCAAATTTTAGATCGTTGGATGCTATCACCTTTCGTCTTATCATTTTCCCCCACGGAACATTTGATTTGTACCTTATCATATTGATATCTGGCTCATTCATCAATTTTTGGTAATAATCAGTCCTTCTGCTGGGAATCATTAGATTTTTAGACATAACACTCCTTACACCAAAGAAGATAAGGTCATTGTCCGTCTTTGTATATTTGTCAAAGACATCAAAGGCATCCGTAGCAAAATAGTCATCCGCGTCCGCGAAGATGATCCATTCACCCGAAGCAATACCCATACCTACATTTCGAGCGTACCCCGCACCTTTACCTTCTTTCGTATAAATGATTTTGGTATCTCGCCTTTTTTTCCCGGGAAAGTGATCAAAGTCCACAGCATCCTTATCGCTATTGTCGTCCACAATGATGATTTCTTTGTTGTCAGACACAGGAATGCTTTCCAAACATCTTGTCAGTAGTTCAGCGCTGTTTTTGTGAGGAATGATGATGCTGATGTCTATCATAGTCTACCGTCAATGTCTTTTTTGTCCAAAATTCCCTTCACATCATAGACCACCCCATTTTTGCTATTTAAGAAAGTCCTGATGCTTAGCGATCTGAATGCGTCATGTGCTACACATAATACAACGACATCGAAAAGACCCGTAAGCGATTCCGGCCCCTGATTCTGTATTTTGATCTTGTATGTCTGTTCCACCTTCTTCTTATCGCAATAAGGGTCGTACACTGTGATGTTCTTGGTATATTCACTGAGTGTGGTGTAAATGTCCGCTACTTTTGTATTTCTGATGTCCGGGCAATTCTCCTTGAACGAAAATCCGAGAAGAAGAATTTTCGCATCTTTAACCATCAACCCTTTCTTATTCATAGTCTTGATCACCTGTTCCGCCACATATTCGCCCATGCCGTCATTGAGTTTTCTCGCTTCTATCATGATTCTCGGCAGCACACCATAAACTTGTGCTTTCTGAATCAGATAATAAGGGTCTACGCTGATGCAATGTCCACCCACCAGTCCTGGGCACATTTTGATAAAGTTCCATTTCGTCGATGCTGCTTCTATCACCTCTTTCGTATCAATGTCCATGGCGTTAAATATCTTTGCCAGTTCATTGATGAAGGCGATATTGACATCCCTTTGGGCGTTTTCTATTATTTTAGAAGCCTCAGCCACTTTGATAGACGACACCTTGTATGTCCCATTTTTTAGAACAGACCGATATATATTATCTATCAGGTCAGCCGCTTCGGTCGTGGATCCCGATGTCACCTTCATAATATTTTCCACCGAATGAAGTTTGTCGCCCGGATTAATTCTTTCAGGCGAATAGCCCGCATAAAAGTCCGTGTTCAGTTTCATTCCCGACACCTCTTCAATACGTGGAATACATTCTTCCTCGGTTACCCCCGGGTAAACAGTAGATTCATAAACCACAATATCATCTTTGGCTATCACTGTACCTATTGTTTCGCTGGCTTGTATCAGAGCGCTCAGGTTCGGACGGTTGTTGATATCAACCGGTGTGGGCACGGCTACGATGTAAAAGTTACATTCTTTGATGTCGTCAGTACTGTTTGTGAAGATAATATTGTCTTCACCGGCCGATGCCAGTTCTTTTATTCTACAGGGATTATTGTCATATCCTATAGTTCTGTATCTTTTTGAGAACAGTCTGGCTAAAGGTAGTCCAACATATCCTAGACCAACAATACAGATGATGATTTTTTTATTCATAGAACCATGCATATTTTATTGTAGACAAGATATAGTCCGTTAATTTAGGCGGTAGCATCATAAAAGAGGCAAACATTTGCTTGGTTTTACTCCCCATGCATATTTTTATATTTTGATGAGCCTCCCTTATTTGTTGATATTCTTGTATATATTCCATTCTATCAGTCTTCTTTTTTATACCGATTTTCCTTTTATACATGCTGAATAATATAACGGAATACGAAAGAATATATTCTTCCATCACTTTTTTGCGGAAATTATTTTCCGAAAATCTGTCACATAATTTTATAGAAGCATCATGTATTTCAGTTATGAGGCTTTTCATGTAATCTGCAGGATATCGTCTGTATCTAAGACTTTGAGGACCATGTTGAACGTAATGATAACTGGATGCAGATATTGTTATTACTGATGATGAATAATATAAATAATAAAGATTGAACAACAAATCTTCTTTAAGATTGTATTTAAATTCTAAATGATTAGTATCTATAATGCTTTTCTTGTATAATTTATTAAAGAGGAAACCTTCTATATGGTTCTTCTTAAGAATTTTGTAAGCATCAAATATCCTGTTTGGAGTGTACTTCTCGTTCTCTATTCTTATCTTTTTAACTTTATAGTGGTAGTCAATGATTAACCCTTCTACGATAAGATCACATTCATTATTGTCGGCAATGCCAATTAAATCACTTAACCAATTTGATTCAGCGAAGTCGTCTGAATCTGCAAATGTAACATACATACCCTTACATGCTTTCAGACCGTTGTTTCTTGCTACAGCAACGCCCTCATTCTTTTCCAGGTTGATCAATATCATGTTGTCATGTTTGCTTGCATACAGTTCACATATATGTCTTGTACTATCTGTACTACCATCATTGCAAACAATGACTTCGTAATCCTTGAACGTCTGATTAAAGATACTTTTAAGGCATTCCTCCAGATATTTTTCTGAATTATAAGCGGCAATAATGACAGATATTTTTGGGTTCATTGGTTTTTTAGTAAGCAATAACTAGATTATAATTGGCGAAGATAGGAAAAAGATTCTAATATGACAAATATTTGTATACATTTTTTTGTCCCACCTTCTTTTCTTCATTTTTAGCCCTTTCCTACACACTTTATGCATGACTTATACTTGTCAACACTAAAAAATTAGATAACTTTAAAATCATAGTGGATAATTTTTATTCTTCGTCAGATTCTGAAGTTATTAACTCATAATATTATCTGTTACTTTCATCATTTTATGGTATGCGACTCTTTTATCAAACTAGCTATTCCTTCTGCAAGTCGTTGATACCCTTTCCCGTTTAGATGCATTGACTCTTTCCACATCCTGGCATCATCCAAAGTCTTCGCATCTACTATCATTATTTTATGTAGCGACCCTGTTTTCTTTAATTCATTGTACAGTGCTTTTCGATATAAATAGGTGTTCTCTTTATAACTTAAATGTCCAGTCGTAAAAAAGTTTGCCAAGCGATTTTTTATCTTCTGCCTTCTGCCATAATATGAATAATTTGTCGGCAAGTCCCAATTAGGTAATTCTATTAATATGACCTGTATGTGATAATGAAGTAGAAAATCTATTATAAGAGAACAATGATGTGCATAGTATTGAGGACCACACTGTAAATGTTGGTCATTGATTCCACAAGACAAAATAATATAATCCGGATTCCTTTTTATTATATCTTCGTATCCCATACGGCCACTGATGAAAAGCTTGTCATATATTTCCTTAGATTTATATCCGTCAAATCCAAATGAAATAGTTTTGCAGAGAATTTGATCCTTTTTCAATATTGAGTCAAGTTTTGAGCTGAAATTATATCTATTGGCTCTATTGGCCCACGAGTCGCCTATAAAATATATGTCTTGTATTGCACCTTTTGAGGTGGTAATATGATAATATGGTCTTTTATTTTCCATTTTATTTTGCATCTTCAATTTCACCCAAGCTAATGCGAGAGCAATAATGGGCACTAGAACAACTATCAATAAGATGAGAATGTTTTTTTTCATGGATACCACTGGATTAGAATATCTTTTTCGCAAAGATACTTATTTCTTTATATAAAATGTGCTTTCATCTTAAAAAAATCGTAACTTTGCATTCTAGACAAATAAATTGAAGTGCTATGAATTATTATTCTTATGGAAAATAGGACAGTATGGATTGACAATGCAAAAGGAATCGCTATCATTTGTGTCGTCTTGGGGCACTTTGGTATTAATGATGTCTTGACAGATATTATTTATACATTCCACATGCCTCTTTTCTTTGTTATTTCTGGATTTTTCTTGACCAAAAATGTGCAAAGTCAGTCTGTCAACACCTTCTTGCTAAAAAAGATGAAAAGACTTCTCGTTCCCTACCTTTTTTTTAGTATTTTGTTATTGCTTTTCTATCGTTCCATTTCTTTTTGCCCTGGTTTCTCAAAAGAATACGGACATCTAGATTATGTATCATCTTTTTTTAATATATTCATCGAACTCAAGCGTGCAACATTCGTAAGATGTCATTTATGGTTTCTTTCTAGTCTTTTCCTATCAAATACCATAGTATGGTTGGTATGCAGATATTTTAATTTTTGGAGCCAAGTTGTTATTGTCATGTTGTTATCATCAGCAGCTTTTGTCTTTAATTATATTGAGCCGCATACAACTATATGGTTTTTGGATACATCTTTAGCAGCGTGCATCTATGTCTTTTTAGGTACAAAATTCCTTGCCATTCAATCCAAACATAAAATGCCTTTATATATAAACGTATTATTACTTTTGATATGTATTTTATCTTCGTATATCAATTATAAATGGTATGGAGAACAAGGATATGTTGATATGTATAATGCCAGGTATGGTAATTATATCCTGTTTGTCATATCATCTTTACTCGGATCGTATTTAATTATACAATTATCTAAACACAAGTGCTTCGATGTGCTCTCTGTTCTAGGACGTAACTCCCTTCTCATATATTGTTTGCACTTCATACCTTTGTATATTTGTTTGCGTTTTATTGAAATGTGTACATTCTCAGGTATATTAATGGTTATAATAAAGTTATTATGTTGTATCCTTATTTTAGCAATAATTGTATGCGTAAAACCATTTTTCTCTAATTATTTGCCATGGGCAATAGGAGAAAATTCACAAAAGAATAATTCTGTTGGTTAGTTTTTCACTATTTGTTTCCATTGAATAATGATAGAGTCTATGGTATTATGACTTTTTGAAAAGTTTATAGCTTTGTCGCTTAATATTTCTAATTCGTTGGAATTTGCAAAATCAGATAAAGCCCTATCCAGAGATTCCACATTCTCACTTTCAAAGAAATGGCAGAAATCTTTTCTGCCCAGGAATTCTTTGCATACAGGAATATCTGATGCAATAATAGGCAATCCATGCGACAATGCCTCCATGATGACAAGAGGAAAACCCTCCCAGCGGGAACTGAGTACAAAGACGCTTGCTTCTGAGTAATAACTCTGAATTTCTTGTGTGAAGGGATGTATGGTGATTCTGTCCTCTAGATGATGCTTGAAGATTAAATCTTGCAGCATATTATGTTCCGGCCCATCCCCCACGATATCCAGCGTCCAATTTTTGTTATCTTTAGCGAACAAGGCAAAGGCATTAATAAGAATGTCGAATCCCTTATGTTGAGGCGACATGCGTCCTACGGCAAGAAACTTTTTCACTGTCACATTGCATCTGTCCCCTGGTACCAAAGTCAGAGGATTGTATATCACAGATGTTTCCAGTCCTAGCTTCTCTTGAAATAACGCCGCATCTGTCTTGGTAAGTACAATGACATCATCCAACTTCTTCATTTGATACTTGAAATGCCATTTTAGTCCATCAAGATATGCCGGTTCTTTTTCGAAGAATGCCGTATAGGAGTTGTGCATCCATCCGATGACCTTCTTTGCTCTCAGTTGTCGACGAACGGTAGCCAGTTTTATTGACAAAAAGGCATGTACACCTATGATGACATCAGCATCTATCTCGTTCAGCGTGTCTATCAGTTTTGCTCTTTGTACTTTTGGGAAGGAACTTCTAGCATATATACTAGAGGACCAACTGCTGTTTAATTGATTTTTTTTATAGAACCAACTATAAGGTTTGTGTGTCAGTTCCGTCAGTTTACTAGTCCGTTCAAATTTTAAGCACTCCACCTTGATATGATTTTTGCTCAATTCGTATATGTCATTTTCAGCCAAGGAAGGATTGTCAAGAGTAAGAATACACACCTCATTACTCTTCGCCATTTCTTTGGCGATAACAGCCATGACCCGCTGCACACCGCCGAAGCTGAAAATCGAATTACAAAAGAAACATATCTTCATTTAGTTAAGAGTTAAATACATGATTTATTACCTTCTCCATTTGCTTCTTCCATGACAAGTCCGATATAGACTCCCGTATTTCTTGGGAAGTGACATCAAGAGTTGTGTAGAATCTGATTACCTCTTCTATATGGATAGCGCTTTCATCGGCTGGAGCCTTTATAATATAAGGTTTGTTGTCAAAGTCTTCATCTGTCTCAGAGTAGATAAATGGAATGCCTCTTGCCGCATATTCTCTGTTTTTCAGTGTCTTTATCTTCTCTATATTGCTGCGATGCCTGGCAAGACTACCGACAGCAAAATCACATTGATTGAAAACCTCGTCCAGTTCTTTGCCAAACAGTTGACCATGGTATATGATTCTGTCCTGAATATGATATTCATCAGCAAGATCTTGAAATCCCCTTGCAAACTTTGAGTCATGCATTTCCCTATTAGCGATACCTCCCACGATGTGAAAGAAAAGTTCCATAGCTCCGCCGTCCTTGTAATATTCCCCGATGCCATGAATGAATCTGTCAAAACCATGCCAGTAGTGCACTTCGGCTACACCTATAAAGTCTATCCTGTGCTCTTTTCTTGGATGCGAAGTCCTGACAGGTACGCTGTCGAAGTCTATGCCATTGGATATACAACAAGTCTTTTGCCCGAAGATAGATAGTTCGTCAGTGAATGTCACAATCCGATTAGTTTGTTGGGCAAGTCTTTGACGGAACATCTTGTCAACAATCAGTTCCAGTCGATATTTTAGAGGAAGCCCATCATATTCTTTATCGTAAGGATATGTCGGAATCTCTATCACTGATTTGATGCCGTTCTTTCTGAAAGTCTTGAAAAGGTTAATGATAAAAGGATTCGCATTCGTGTAATGCCTTGCATAAACGAAATCTATGTGATGATGAACGGCAAAATCAGCGATTGCTACAAAATCAGTCCTCTGTCTAATGGGGGATAATAGACTGTGCCCGTAGTTCTTAACCACCTTTCCATCAATATATCTCACCTTGTTCCCGTCTTTGTCATAATCATAATAACAGACATAGACTTCATTCCCCAAATCCCGAAGACCTTTGATTTGGTATTTGATTTTCTTACTTATTCCGCTATGTTCAGAGAATCCATGGTATATGAGGAAAAGTATTCTCATCATATTGCAAATATACATTATTTTTTAAATACAGACAACTAATATATTTTATTTTCACATAAAATTTGTCTGTATCGTATATTTTCTTTATCTTCGCAACGTTAAGAACAAATAATAATAGTATGAATTACGACGAAATAAGAGCCAAACTGAAGTCGAATCCCATGTTGAAGCGAATCCTTGATTACTTCATCATGAATCAGGTGCAGACACGACCTCGATGGTATATCCGTCTGTTTGCCCCGTTCTATCAGCATCGGGGAAGGCATTCCGTCATTCATCGCAATGTGCGGATGGATACTCCCCCATATCGTAGATTCAGTCTTGGAGATTATAGTGTCGTCGAATCTTTTTGCTGCATTAACAATGCCGTAGGAGATGTTATCATAGGTCATCACACACGTATCGGTATCGGTAATACTGTTATTGGTCCGGTCTCGATTGGGAATCATGTTAATCTTGCCCAGCATATTACATTGACAGCTCTTAATCATAATAGTTTAGATCCACAGTTAAGGATAGATCAGCAAGGCGTTTCCACATCCCCCGTGGTCATTTCAGATGACGTATGGATTGGTGCCAATGCCGTGATATTGCCAGGTGTAACTATTGGAGCACATTCTATTGTAGCTGCAGGTGCTGTCGTTAACCGCGATGTCCCGCCTCACACTCTTGTTGCAGGAGTACCTGCCGAAGTAAAGAAAAATATTTGAACCTGAAACAGATGCTTTATGAAACAATATGATATATTAGTTGTCGGCTTTTGTGTTTTTTCAATTATCCTAGATTAATATCAATATACTGATGTTCTGATTTTACCAGATTTACTTTTCTATATATCGGCATTCCATTACTGCATTTAATTGTTATCATCATTGAATGGATAGAATGTCCAGTAATCGCTAAAATCACGGCTATTCCTTATATAAATTCTATATATGTTCTGAATGCTTGATTTTTCTTTTTTACAATTTGTTTTTGCGGATTATTTGGAGATGTGTTTTTACTCATCTTTTATTTCTTTATATGAGGCAATTAATTTATCTACGCAGTTAGAAACATTATATTCCTTCTTAATGAAGTTTTTAAGTGATGGTTGTTGCGAGTTGTCATCTATAGCTTTCATTACTGCAGAGCCAATTTCATCAATATTATATGGATTAACTAATTCAACAGAATTATTAGGATAGTATTCTTTTGGACCTCCGAGGTTCGTAATGACAATATTGCATTCGCAAACGGCAGCTTCTAATGCGACAAGCCCAACACCTTCGTTAATACTTGGTAGAGCAAAAACTTTTGCCTTATTATATAGGGTGGTTAGTTCTGTCTCTGATACAAATCCCTTGACTTCAATATTCTGATTATCACCAATTCTTGACTTAAGTCTATTTAATGACTCATCGTTTCCTGTATTGCCAACAAGAACTAACTTAAATTTATATTTTTTGGCAGCATCAATCAGTCGAAATACATTTTTTCTTTCTTGTGTCATTGTACCAACAAATAGGCAAAAAGGTTCTTTCCTAATTGACAAATCTCGCATATATTCCCTATATGAAAGTGGAACAATTTTTACTTTTTCTGGCGAAATGCCATAACCCTTTATTAAGTAATTAGCTTCATATTGGGTTCTCGCATAAAATCTGATGATGTCACTTTTTAATTTGCGTAATATATAGTTCTGTGAAAAAAGTCTAAGCTTACTCCATCCAACAAATGTTGCTAATTGATATTTCCACATAGGTGTGTTAGTATCAATAATTGGAGAAAAGACAAATCTAGGATTCAGATGACTACCCCAATGAATCATGTCATAATTCCATAGACCGAATCCGAATACATGAATGACATCATAAGATTTCCAGTCATATTCTCCCCAAGGGCTAATCAAATCAACTTGATGCCCTTTACGTATTAGTTCTTGTCTCCAAATTACGGCCTGCATTTTAGAACCATCACCTGATCCCATATAGCATGCACCTGGATACATAATGTAAGCAATCTTCATTTTTTTGTGTAAAGGTATGAAAAAAAAACAAAGTAGCACGCTTTCTCCTTTTTTTTTTGTAAATTGCGCCCAATAAATATAAAATATACTTTAAATGAAACATAAAATTGTTTATATAGTTGGTGGTTTGACCACGCCAAATGGAATGAGCCAAGTTTTAAGTCAGAAAATCAACTATCTGGCTGAAAATACTAATTATAAAATATACATGGTACTTACAGAAAAGAAAGGCGTCCCTTGGATCTACCATATATCGGATGAGGTGGAATCAGTTAATTTTAATCTTAATTTTGACGTGTTAGATACCATGCCAATTTTTAAAAAAATATGGTACTATAATAGGAAAAGGCATCTTTATAAAAAATTATTATCAAATTACTTATTTGAAATACATCCAGATATAACAGTATCTGCATGTAGACGCGAAATAAACTTTATCAACAAAATTAAAGATGGTAGTAAAAAAGTTGGGGAAATACATTTTAACCGACTTATTTATCGACAGGTTCATTTCAAAGGGATTCCTTCGTTTATTAATAAACTTGTATCTAATTTATGGATTGGACAGTTTATAAAACAAATTAAGAGGTTAGATAAGTTTATTGTGTTGTCTGATGAGGATAAAGGGTATTGGAAAGGCATTAATAATATTCTAGTGATAAACAATCCAATAAAGTTTATACCTCAACAATATTCTACGTGCAGAAATAAGTTGGCAATAGCTGTTGGCAGGTACACGGAGCAAAAAGGATTTGATTTACTAATTAATGTTTGGAAAATTGTGGAAAGGAAACATCCCGATTGGCATCTTAATATTTATGGTGGAGGAGATAAGAGCTTTTATGAGGAATATGCATTGGCTCTGGGTGTTAAGAATGTATCTTGTAATGATGCTGTTAATAATATCTATCAGAAATATGAAGAAAGTTCGATATTTTTATTGAGTTCTAGATATGAAGGTTTTGCATTGGTATTGGCAGAAGCAATGTCTTGTGGCTTACCCGAGGTCGCTTTCGATTGTCCATGTGGTCCAAAAGATATAATTAAAGATGGTTTTGATGGTTTCCTTATCAAACAAGGGAATGTTGTAGAATTTGCATCAAAAGTTTGTTATTTGATTGAAAATGATACTGCTAGAATTGAGATGGGAAGCAAAGCTAGAAATGTAATTTCTTGCTTTGAGGAAAATTTTATAATGAATAAGTGGATTTCTTTGTTTGACGAATTAACAAACACAATTTCAATTTGCTAGTTCATTAAACAAATCAATCCATTTAGACATCACAATATCTTTGCTAAATTGTTGAGAAGATGTAATGGCATTTTGGCCTAATTGCTTTCGTAATGGTTCGTTCTCTATTAAGCATGATAAACGATATACGAATTCATCTATGTTACGATTATATATCAAGAAACCATTTGTCCCATTTGTTATAATTTCTCTGGGACCATAATTGCAATCAAATGCAACGACAGGCAAGCCACAAGACATTGCTTCGGGCAGAACCAAACCAAAAGGCTCATATACAGAGGTCATAATAAATATGGAGCTTTCACAATATTTACTAAAAATATCATGAACTGGTTCGTGATATACAATACCAATATGATCTTGATATTTATTGATTATAGACAAAAAGTCATTTTTATCCTCTCCATCACCATAATAGTCAAGTTCCCAATCTTGGTATTTTCTGTGAATAATTTTCCATATTTTTATTAAATCTTTCCATCCTTTTTGTGCAGCCAAGCGTCCAACAAAGATAACCCTATGATTTTCATAAGAGCTAGTATTAGCGTTAGGATTCAGATGAACAACATTGGGTATTGTCACTACATGACCATATTTCTTTTTCCAATCCATCGTATCCTTTTGGGTGAGGCTTACAATAACTGATGCTTTTTTTAGAGAATGCATGTATCTTTTTCTTAATATTAGTTTGATGGGATTCTGTTTATTTAGATGCTTTGTATATTTGTAGTTTGAATGATTTTCTGCTATTACAGGTATTTTCCCCTTAGTTATCCCAAGAATAACATCTACATAATATTCTGTTACACAAATTATAATGTCTGGATTGATACTGTTGATACGCTGCTTTAGTCTTTTCTTGAATAAAATACTTAAATGGATTTTCTCAAGAATACGTCTTATCAATGGATATTCATATTGTTTATGAGACATAATTTTCAAATCTTCATAGTTTACTCGATTATCTAAGTGATAGGGTATAATATGTTCACCTTGATCTGCCGTAATAACATATACGGAATAACCAAAATTAGCCAAATAATTAATTTTATCTATGAGGACTCTTTCAATACCTCCCCAAATGGCTAGAGCCTTATATACATATAATATCTTCATAATGATGCAAAAATAACAAAAAATATTATTATGCAATTAAAAATAACTATATTTGCAAAAAATAATTATTTTTTATGAAGATATTATATATTTATACAGCATTTTCTACGAAAGGAGGAGCCGATAGAGTCCTCATAGATAAAATGAATTATCTTAGTAGTCACGGGTTTGATGTCGTTGCTGTTACAGATAGTCAAAATGGACGTGATTTTGCTTATCCACTTTCATCACAAGTTAAGCACTTTGATTTACAAATTAATTTTGGACAAGAATATAGATATAAATATCTAATTCGTTTCTTTGTATACTATAAACTTATGAAAAAATATCGAAAGCGTTTAAGTATACTCCTGTATCAAGAAAAGCCAGATATCGTAATTTCTACATTAGGAAGAGAGTTGGATTTCCTAACATCAATAAAAGATGGTAGTATAAAAATTGGTGAAGCTCATACTACTAAAAAACATCTTAGAAGTCTTCATTTATTGGAAGATAAAGGTTTTCCATATAAAATAATCGCAAAGTATTGGCGATACAAAATGGAAAAAAATGTCAAAAGGCTCAAAAAAATTGTTGTTTTGACTAATGAAGATAAAGAAAGTTGGGATACAATCACAAATTCTATAGTCATAAACAATGCAACTACCTTTTATCCAAAAGAGTCTAGTACGTGTATGAATAAGCAAGCTATTATTGTAGGTAGATACAATGACTCAAAAGGATATGAATATCTAATTGAGGCATGGAAAATCGTGTATCAAAGACATCCAGATTGGATAATAAACATATATGGATCTGGCGAATATCAAAACGCTGTGCAAAAGGCTATTTATGATAATGGACTTCAGCATGTTATGATTATGAATGAGCCTACTGATGACATCCTTCATAAGTATCTCAATAGTTCTATTTATGTAATGAGTTCTAAATACGAAGGATTCGGAATGGTACTACTAGAGGCTATGTCATGTGGCGTACCATGCGTGTCTTTTGATTGTCCATACGGTCCGAGGAATATTATCAAGAATGGAGAAGATGGAATATTAGTAAATTACCTTGATTCAAATGAATTGGCATTTAAAATTTGCCTTCTAATTGAAAATGAAGCATTACGAAAGAAAATGGGAGCAAATGCAAAAAAGAACATTATGAGATTTTCGAAAGAGAAAATCATGATTAATTGGATACATCTGTTTAGTGAATTAATTGACGAATGTCATCAATAAAATCCATTAGTTAATAGATTCTTCTAGAGAAAAATAAACACATATATTTGTCAGTCGGTTAAATACGTCTGCAGTGCTATCATCTACATTAGCTCTTGTAAGTATGAAAATCAGTAATGTTGTTTTTTATACTTGTACCAAAATATGCCTATTATTGGATATAATACACATTATCAACCTTCTAATAATTTGCTATTTTCTATTGCCTACAAGAACTGATAGGGTTCGATACATGTATATTGAGCATAAAACGATAGAACAGCAAACATATAGCACCTGAATTTATTAGTTCTATCAAATATGAGACACATTGTATAATGTAGTCTTCTTCGGGCGCAATTATGTTTAATAGCAGTTTTACATATTTAAGTATGACAACATTATCAATTAACCAATCCTATAGACAAATAAACGACCTATCTAACATGGATTCCTAGTTCTTGCATTTCGAGGAAAGCAATAGTCCAATAAATAATGAAAATTTATTTTCAATATTCAAATTTATTTGTCGTTTCATCGAAAAGTGTTATATTTGCAAAAAAACAAATAAGATGGAAAAACAGTGGGATTTGATTATAGAGAACAAAAGTAATCCTTTCAGTCTTGATTTAAAGGAAGTATGGCGCTATAAGGATTTGTTGATGATGTATGTGAAGAGGGATATTGTCACCTTTTATAAGCAGACGATACTAGGTCCTTTATGGTTTATCATTCAGCCCGTCTTTACCACCATCATGTTTATGTTCGTCTTTGGAGGCATCGCAGGTATTTCCACAGACGGTGTGCCTCAGGCAGTCTTCTATTTGTCGGGTTTGGTTTGTTGGAACTATTTTTCCGACTGCCTTTCCAAATGTTCCGACACTTTCAATGCCAATCAGAATATCTTCGGCAAGGTTTACTTCCCCCGACTTATTGTACCTTTATCTATCACAGTCTCCAATTTGATCAAGATGGCGATACAGTTTGTTCTTTTCTTTGTGGTATATCTCTATTATTATGTCACGTTGAACAGCTTCCATATCAATTTCACTATTTTGTTGTTTCCTCTGTTGGTCGTTATGTTGGGGTGTCTTGGTTTAGGCTTTGGATTGATTATTTCATCCATGACTACGAAATATAGAGATCTCCGGTTCCTAATATCCTTTGGTGTCCAGTTGTGGATGTATGTCACCCCGGTCATCTATCCGTTGTCGGTAATGAAGAACAACTTTCCACATTATATGTGGGTGATCGTAGCTAATCCGTTGACTTCTATTCTGGAAACATTTAAGTATGGTTTTACAGGCGTTGGCGTGTTCAATTGGGGATACCTTGCTTATAGCTTTGTTTTCACAGTTGTCATTTTGCTTTTAGGTATCGTCGTGTTCAACAGAGTACAGAAGAACTTTATGGATGTAATATAAATAATGAAGAAGTTCCATTCTTTACATAAATATAAAATCTTAGCGACTATCTTCTTTATAGTAGTGATTGTTCTGGCATCAGTCGCTTATCATACGTTGCGAGCAGATCGTTTACCTGAAGGAGCCGTTGTTTATCTCGTCCCTGTTTACGGTCAGAGTCTTGCTTTGGGAGAAGAAACAAAGTTGATAACCGACATTGATGATTATGGAGATAAGACGAGCCATCGTGTCAAGTCTGAATTCTTGAATGAAAGAATCGGATATTTTTCGGATAATCTTCAGAAACAGCGAATCAAGAGCATCTTTTGTATCAAGAGCCGCCATTTCGAATCCTCTGTATTTGGACTAGGCGAATGTTTTGTAAAAATGAATACCGACAAAAATATATACCTTTGTACGTTCCCGGCTGGTCAAGGGGCGACACAGATATCATTGTTGGAAAAGGGGACTAAACCTTATAATAAATTTATAGACGAAATACGAATGGTCTATGAAAAGGCTTCCGCTCAAGGAGCAAAGGTCATCATGCCGGCATTTTGCTGGATGCAGGGCGAAACTGATTTGACAATGAATACGGAATACGATTATGCTGCACGATTGAAGAAGTTCCGTTTTGATTTAGAAAAAGATGTCAAGGCGATTACCCATCAAAAGGAATCTGTCAGTTGTATACTGTATCAGACCAATTGTCTGACATTGACTGAGGAACCGATGAATCCTGATAGTTATCTGTGCAGACAGGTTACAATTCCCGAACAGCAACGCCAACTGATTATGAAAGACAAACAATTCTGTGCCAGTGGCCCTGTATATCCATACGATGTAGCGAGAAATTATGTCCATATCGATGCTTGTGGACAGAAACAGATGGGATATTTGGAGAGTCTTACGCTCCGTCGCATCATGAAGGGGCAGCATTTCATCGGTCTGCAACCGCAAGCCATTTCCCGTCATGGCGATACCCTCATCGTCAGGATGCACGTGCCTGTTCCTCCATTAGTCCTAGATACTATCACCGTCATTAAAGCTCCTCATGATGGTTTTAGTGTCGTCACCATGGCCCATCACGATATTCTCAGCGACGTGAAAGTGTCTTCAGACAATGTTTATCTTATCTGTCATCATCCATTCTCCGGCCCACTGAAAATCAGATATGGCGTGAATGGTGATTACATGAAGAGTGGTCGAACTTATGGTCCACGCGGCAATCTGCGCGACAGTCAGGGTAACACCTTCTCCTGTCAGATCAACGGTAAACGGTATCCTCTCCATAATTGGTGCTACCTATTTGAAAAGCAATTCGGACGGTAATAGTCATGGAATGTAAAGATAAATGCTAACGACCTTTACATGGGCGTAATCTCCCAGAAATATTTGGTTCTTAGCAAATTTAGGTGGATAAAAATTCAAGATATGTAATATAATATACGT
>NZ_CALMHT010000142.1 GCF_937863835.1 uncultured Prevotella sp. | reverse complement strand
AAGATGAAAAGGTTCCGATTGATATATCTCCGCCAGACGGGTGTCTTTGATAACCTGCAACTGGTGTATCTTCAGCATATTAAGAGGCAGCGCGGATATGACGGGAGCCTGTCTGAGCGATTCGTCGGCATCCTCGCCCGGCAGTCCGAGAATGACATGTCCGCCGACATTGATTCCTCTTTCAGCCGTCTTTTCGACGATGCTTCTTGCACACTCGAAGTCATGCCCCCTGTTGATTCTCCGCAGCGTATCGTTGTTGGCCGATTCGATACCATATTCTATCGTCACAAAAGTATGCCGGTTCAGTTGTTCGAAATAATCAAGCAACGCATCCGAGACACAATCGGGACGGGTTCCTATGGCGATACCGATCACATCATCGCATTGCAGCGCTTCCTCGTATATCGCTTTCAGTCTGTCGCTTGACGAGTAGGTATTCGTATAAGCCTGAAAGTATGCGATATATTTCATTTCCGGATATTTGCGGGCGAAAAATGTCTTACCTTCTTCCAATTGAGTTGTCACGCTCTTGGTTGTATCACAGTACGAAGGACTGAATGTGTTGTTGTTACAATAGATACATCCGCCGTGCGATATACGTCCGTCGCGGTTAGGACATGAGAATCCCGCATTCACGGAAATCTTCTGTACACGGAACGGAAACTGCTTTCTGATCCATGAACCATAATCGTTATATAGCGCCTTATTTTCCATTGATTCTGCAAAGTTACAAAAATAAATAGATTTATTTTGTTCTGTCTTCGAATTTCACTATCTTTGTACCCTAATAAATCAAAAAATATGCAGAAGAATTTATTTTCATTATTATGTGCTGCATTATTAATGGGTACAATGCAGATGACGGCTGGTAATAAGTTTAATATCAAGGAAATAACAGATGGTGATTTCAAGTCGGAAACGCTGGATGAAGTAACGCCGCTGAAGGATGGTGAAACCTATTCACAAATCAGTGCCGACGAGAAACAGATCGTGACTTACTCGTTTAGGACAGGCAAACAGACGAAGGTGCTTTTCGATGTGGACCACGCGAATCTCAGTGACGGAAAGAAAATAGAAAAGGTGGAAGGATACATCATCAGTCCGGATGCTAAATACATACTGATACAGACAGACACAAAGAAAATATATCGGCGCTCGTTTACTGCCGAATACTACATTTATCATGTCGCTGACAACAAGATAGCCCCATTGAGCAAAAACGGGGCGCAGCAGACTCCTTTGTTTTCACCCGACGGGAAGTCTATCGCCTTCGTCCGTGATAATAACATATTCCTTATAGACATACAGAACGGCAATAAGGAAATACAAATAACAAAGGACGGTAAGCGTAATGAGGTTATCAACGGTATACCCGACTGGGTGAATGAGGAGGAATTCTCCACGGCTCGCAGTATGGTCTTCTCCGCTGACAGTAAGATGATTTGCTGGATACGTTACGACGAATCGAAGGTGAAGGAATATTCCATGCAACTGTTTAAGGGCTTGGAACCGGAAAGAACGGAATACGCCGAATATCCCGGATGGTATACATATAAGTATCCTGTACCGGGAGAGAATAACTCGGACATCGCCGTATATAGCTACGAAATCAAATCAAAAAAGACACAGCAGATACAAGTGCCGCTCGATAAGGACGGATATATCCCCCGCGTGATCATGACGAAGGATCCGCAGAAAATAGCCGTACTCACATTCAACCGCCATCAGGACGACCTGCGCATCTATATGGCTAACCCTTATACATCCGAATGCAGGATGGTGATAGAGGATAAGTCGGACAAGTATGTGAAAGAGGAGGGGATGGAAGGTATCTGTTTTACGGATCATCATATCCTGTTGCCCAGTGAACGTGACGGATATAATCATCTGTACCTTTACGACATGGATGGAAAGTTGATAAGGAAAATAGGTAAGGGCAACTTTGTGATCAGTGATGTATACGGTTATGACGAGGCAACGGGTAACGTGTATTATGCATCCAACGAAAAGGGAGTAACACAGCAGCATGTGTATGTTAGCGACAAAACCGGAAAAACGGTATGCCTTACAAACAACGTAGGATGGAACGAGGCCATTTTCAGTCAGGGGTACCATTATTTCATCAATACATACAGTAATATGAACCAGCCGTCCGTATATACTATATGCAACAATACAGGAAAAACTTTGGTTACATTGATTGATAACAGTAAACTGAAAAATAAACTCAAGGGTTATGATATGGCAAAGAAGGAATTCTTCTCTTTTGTCACATCCGAAGGCGTAACCCTCAACGGGTGGATGATCAAACCGGTAGACTTCGACGCGACAAAGAAGTATCCGGTCGTGATGTACCAATATGGCGGACCGGGCAATCAGCAGGTACTGGACAGATGGAGTCTCGGAGCCTGTGGTCATGGAGCCATTTATGAGGAATACCTTGCGCAGCAGGGATTTATATGCGTATGCGTAGACGGTAGGGGAACCGGTGGCAGAGGTGCCGACTTCGAGAAGTGCACTTATCTGCGCCTTGGTGAACTGGAATCGAAAGATCAGGTGGAGACAGCCCTTTATATGGGTTCACAGCCGTATGTCGACAAAGACCGTATCGGAATATGGGGATGGAGCTACGGCGGATGGAATACCCTGATGAGTATGAGTGAAGGCAGAGACGTGTTCAAGGCAGGTGTTGCCGTGGCACCACCGACCAACTGGCGTTTCTATGATTCAATATATACGGAAAGATATATGCGTACACCTAAAGAGAATCAATCGGGCTACGATGATGTATGCCCTATCGCCAGGGTTGGTCGTCTGCATGGTGCATTGTTGATCTGTCACGGTCTGGCAGACGATAACGTGCACTTCCAGAATACAGCCGAATATACCGAAGCTCTGGTACAGGCGGATAAAGACTTTAAGGAGAATGTGTACATCAACCGCAACCATAGTATTTATGGCGGTAATACACGCAATCATCTGTTCAGACAGATCACTGATTTCCTGAAAGGTGAATTGCAGAATCATTAAATCATCGTGGCATAATAACTAACATTATAACTCAAATCAATGAAAACTATTAAAACTATCTTGGCCTTGCTCGTATGTATGATGCTTATTCCGTCATCATCGCAGGCTAAAACGAAGAAAAAGATGGAACCTGCCCTGTCTGCAATACAGATTGTGGAGAAGGTGAACAGTCATTGGCAGTCGGTCAACAGTCCCGAGGTGAATGCTTTCTGGGACAATGCAGCCTACTTTACCGGTAATATGGAGGCTTACCGTCTGACGGGCAATGCCGCTTATCTGGAGTACAGCGACAAATGGGCGCGTCATAACAAATGGCAGGGTGCTACAGAGACAGACCCAGCAAAATGGGAATACAAAAAATATGGAGAAGACCAGCAGCATGTCTTGTTTGGCGACTGGCAGATTTGTTTCCAGACATATCTTGATATGTATCAGATGAATCCGAATGCTTATAAGATAGCGCGTGCCAAGGAAGTGATGAACTATATCTGTGCTTCATCAGCCGATGATTATTGGTATTGGGCAGACGCTCTCTATATGGTGATGCCGGTCATGACAAAACTGTATAAGGTGACAGGTGATACGAAGTATCTTGATAAACTGTATCAGAATTTCACCTTTTCCGATCAGTTGATGTTTGACAAGGACAGTCATCTGTATTATCGTGATGGGAAATACATTTATCCGCAACATAAGACCGACAGCGGAAAGAAAGATTTCTGGGCACGTGGTGACGGTTGGGTACTGGCTGCTCTGGCTAAGGTACTGCAGGATATGCCTGCCTCTTATCCGCATTACGGATTTTTCCGTCAGCGGTTTGTCGAATTGGCTGCTGCCGTAGCCGGTTGTCAGCAGAAAGCGGGTTATTGGACTCGTTCGATGTTGGATAAAGACCAGGCGGAAGGCCCGGAGACCAGTGGCACGGCTTTCTTTACTTATGGGATGTTATGGGGTATGAATCATGGTATACTCGACAGGTCTACGTATCAACCGGTAGTAGACAGGTCGTGGAAGTATCTCACGACGGTGGCTCTGCAGGCCGACGGTTCTGTAGGTTATGTACAACCGATAGGAGAGAAGGCTATAAAAGGTCAACAGTTGACGGCTAAGAACACGGCTAATTTCGGAACCGGTGCATTTCTGTTGGCTGCATGTGAGAAAGCACGCTTTGATGACAATAGTGTGATGCCGGCGGATGATAAAACATTTGATGTGGAGATAACCAATGATGAGAAGGTGCAGCGGCAGCAGGTCGTAGAACTGGATGCCAAGGCAATCTTTGCAAAATTAGGTATATCGGGCGGTCGCCAGTTTGTTGTAACCAACGCTGTAGGACAGGAGGTAGCTTATCAACTTACTTACGACGGCAAGGTATTGCTCGATGTAGCCATGCGCCCGTGCGGAACCGCTACGTTTAAATTGAAGAAAGGTTTACCCGCCACGCCCAAGAACAGCGTATATGGTCGTCAATATCCTGAACGTGTGGATGATATCGGTTGGGAGAACGACCGTTGCGCATATCGCCTGTACGGACCAGCCCTTCAGCGTTCGGGCGAAAAGGCTTACGGCAATGATGTATGGTTGAAGAATATCCCCGACTTGGTAGAAGAAGAAAGATATTACACTGAAGATGTGATGCGGGCACCGATTGCAGAACTGCGTAAGACGGACAAGGTTGCCGGTGATGCACTGGAAGAGTCGATCAGTTACCACTACGACCACGGATATGGACTGGATTGTTATAAGGTAGGTCCTACGTTGGGTTGCGGAACACCCGCATTGATGGATGGCGATCAGATATTATTTCCTTATTGCTATAAGGATTATCAGATACTCGACAACGGCCCACTGCGCTTTACGGTTCAGTTGACTTACAATCCTGCGAAGATAAAAGGTGACGAGAATGTAATCGAACACCGTATATTAAGTCTGGATAAAGGTTCCAACTTCAACAAGCAGACTGTCTGGTATGAAGGACTCACTAAACCTTGTGACCTGGCGGCAGGTGTCGTTATCCATTCCGAGGATACAACGGATGTCGTGCTCGGCAAGAATTTCGTTCAGTATGCCGATCCTACAGACAATCCCAAAGCGCAAAACTTCCAGATATATGTAGCCGCCTTGTTCCCCAATGGTGTCAATGCGACAAAGAAGGTGATGTACACTACGCCTACCAGTGGAAATGCCGGTCATGCGCTCGGTATCATCAATGATTATAAGAGTGGTGATAAGTTTACTTACTACTTCGGTGCCGCATGGAGCAAGTACGACTGTCGTTCACAGGCAGAATGGCAGTGCCGTATCGATGAGTTTATGAATGCTCTGAACTCCCCGCTGGAGATTAAGTTCTGAATCATCTGAAAATAATAAAAGACGCCCGATACGATTTGTTCGTATCGGGCGTCTTTTATATAAGAATATTGATCTTTCTAGTTGTTTTCTTCAAACACTTTCATCCGTTCCTCAAGCAAATCATATTGATTGTCATTGATAAACGAAGTGCAGACACGAAGACCTTCCTGATGACTGCCTGTCGTCACAAGACAGATGGCACTGACACCGTAATACATCAGTTCGTGAGCCAGTTCACCGCTCGTCATACCCGGGTAACCAATGGTAAAATAGAAACCGTCGGCGATATTCTCATCCAGATCCTTATCGTATACGATATAAAACTTATGACGGCAGAATATCTCCTTCAACCGATGCGCTCTCTCACCGTATACACTGATCTCCTTACGGAAATCGTAAGTGCCGTCGCTGGCAGCTTTCAGCATGGCAGCCATGGCAAACTGGGCACTGTGACTGGTACCGGACGACAATGCGTAAAGCATGCGGGTCGAAAATACCATACCGAAAGGTAATCCTTCATAACGGGCAGCCAGAGCGTCAAACTTGCGATGGAACAACTGATCTGAAATACATGTCACACCGATTCTTTCTCCAGCATAACTGAATGCCTTGGAACCGCTTATCAGTAAGATGTAATTATCAGTGTATCTTGCTACTGTAGCCTGATAAGGTGCTTCGAAAGGAGTACTCAGGTTCTTGCGGAAGTCCATGGCGAAGTAAGCCAAATCTTCCATCACAATCGCATCATATCTGGTAGCCAGCATACCGATACTCTTCAGTTCGTCCTCATTGAGACAAACCCATGAAGGGTTGTTCGGATTACTGTAAATAATGGCGCAGATATTCCCCTTACTCAGATAACTCTCCAGTTTGGGAGCCAGTTTTTCACCCCGATAATCATATACATCGAAAGTTTCATACTTCACACCCTGCACCTGGAGTTGCATCTTCTGAACAGGAAATCCCGGGTCGATAAACAATACCGTATCCTTCTTCGGGTCACATTGCGAACAAGTGAGGAAAGAAGCAAACGTGCCCTGCATCGAACCGCATACGGGGATACATCCCTCGGCATTGATATCAACACCGATAAATGCCTTTACGAAACGGGATGCCTCATTCTTCAGAGCAGGCAGTCCCTGAATATCAGGATAACTATGGGCGATACCGCCTTCAAGAGCCTTTATCTGGGCATCAACACCCACCTTGGCGGCAGGCAAACCGGGTATACCCATTTCCATTTTGATAAATTCCACACCACTTTCCTTTTCAGCATGGGCAGCAATGGATTTTACCTCGCGGATGGTAGCCTTCGCAAAGTCTTGAATACCGAAATCTTTGATAGCCTGATCAATAATTTCTTTTTTTATAGGAGTCGGTTTCATCACTTTACGTATTATTTCTGAGCAGCCTTGCCGATAGCAAGAGCCTTGATGTTAGCTTCTACGATGGCTTCACCCTTACGGGCGAACACACGACCGATGGCAGCTTCCAGTTTGTCGTAATCGATACCCAGTGCTTTCTGAGCGGCACCAAGCAGGACAACGTTGGCAGAACGAGGTACATTATTGTCTTTCGCCAGTTGGTCGATATCAATGAAAATCACATTGTCCAACTTAGCATAATCCGCCTTCAGTTTCTCCATATCAGGATAATTCGGGATATTGACAAAAGGATTGCTTGACGTGATGATCCAACCATTCTTATTCAGGAAAGGAAGATAGCGCAGCG
This sequence comes from uncultured Prevotella sp., assembly GCF_937863835.1. Classification (GTDB taxonomy): domain Bacteria; phylum Bacteroidota; class Bacteroidia; order Bacteroidales; family Bacteroidaceae; genus Prevotella. The sequence goes on along the minus strand of NZ_CALMHT010000142.1, from coordinate 10,955 downwards.
CCTCCATCGGTTCCATACTGATAATCACATCAGCCTGTCCGAGAGCAATCAGATCACTTGCTATAGGTTCCGAAGACAAACGCAGATTGCTCTGTACGTCGCCACCACGTTGAGACATACCATGAACCTCAGCCTGTTTGATGTAGAGGTCTTCCTTCATAGCGGCCTCACCTATAATAGTCGCGATAGAGAGGATACCTTGTCCTCCCACACCACATAATATAATATCTGTTTTCATATCTAATATTCCCCCTATTATTTGTTAGCAGCTTTCTTTTGTTTCAGATGACGTTGAAGAGTCTGCATACATTCACGTCTTGGAATGATGACACTCACACCCTTGTATTCTATCTCTTCACGTATCGTCTTCGTAATCTCCGGCATGTTCTTCGGCAGTGGAACGACAACTTTCAGATGTTCGTTGTCAAGACCCAGTCCACGGCAGATTGCCTCAAACTTATTTGTTCCGGCCGAATCCTGACCACCAGTCATGGCGGTAGTAAGATTATCACTGATGATAACCGTAATATTCGCATTCTCGTTGATGGCATCCAACAGACCTGTCATTCCCGAGTGGGTGAATGTAGAGTCGCCGATGATGGCAACGGCAGGCCATTGCCCTGCATCCGATGCACCTTTGGCCATCGTGATACTGGCACCCATATCCACACAAGAATGGATAGCCTTGAACGGAGGCAGGAAACCGAGCGTATAACAACCGATATCACCGAATACACGTGCGTTAGGATATTCTTTCAGTACATCATTCAGAGCCTGGTATACATCGCGGTGTCCGCAACCCTGGCATAATGCAGGCGGACGGGGCGTAACATCTTCACAAGGAGCAAAGTTCTCATCGCAAGGCAGACCGAGGGCCTTCTTTACCAAGTCGGGATTGAGTTCACCCGTACGAGGCAGTTCACCGCTAAGGCGTCCCTTGATAACCGCATTGCCCGGCATCACACCTCTGAGCATATCCTCGATGAACGGTTGACCTTCTTCGATTACCAAAACCTCATCACATTCAGCCGTCATCTTGTTGACAAGAGTCTTTGGCAGTGGATATTGACTCACTTTCAGAACAGGGTAGGGACAACCTGTAGGGAAACACTCGTTGATATAGTTGAACGCTATACCACTGGCGATGATACCCATTTTCTTATCCTTACCTTCTATATATTTATTGTATGCGCTCTTTGCAGCTTCTTCTTCAAGCATGGTCTGTTGACTGGTCACTACAATATTGCGTTTGCGGGCAAAGGCAGGCAAAAGCACCCAGTCACTGGCTTTAGCGTTATAGTTGAGTTCATTCTCCTTGCGAGCCTCTTCCTTCATGTTAACCACGGCACGACTATGAGCCATACGGGTAGTGACACGAAGAAGAACGGGAAGATGAATCTCTTCAGAAAAGGCATACGCCTTGTCAATCATATCATACGCCTCCTGTTGGTTGCTCGGTTCGAAAGTGGGAATCATGGCAAACTTACCATAAAAACGACTATCCTGTTCATCCTGAGATGAGTGCATGGAAGGGTCGTCTGCCACCAATACGATAATACCGCCATTGGTACCGGTCATGGCCGAGTTGACAAACGGATCGGCACAAACGTTCAGTCCGACATGTTTCATACATACTAATGCTCTCTTGCCCATATATGACATTCCGAGAGCTGCTTCCATCGCCGTTTTCTCATTCGTAGACCAACGACTATGAAGATTTCTTTCTTTAGCAACAGGTGAATTCTGAATATACTCAGTGATTTCAGTTGATGGTGTACCCGGATAAGCGTAAACACCACTTATACCTGCATCAATTGCACCCTGAGCGATAGCTTCGTCACCTAATAATAATTTTTTCATATTATTGATTTTTTATTCTATATCCTATTCGTAAATACTGATTTTCAAAATCTTATTGATCAATGATTTCTGCATCAATCCATTTCTGAGCTATCTCTTTGGCATCATTGAGAGCTGTCGCTTCATCCACTTCATATTCATCCGTGAGGAGCGATGCCAGGTCGTCTGTCGTAAATTCCTTGCCTACTACATGATCCCATAAGTAGGCAGCTGTCTCGTTCATACTGATGATGTTACTGAAATCTATATTTTCCTTGCCTTCGGCCACGATGATCTGTTCACCGCATACCGTACGCTTGTTAAATCCTTTTTTTGTTTTCATATCTCTTATTCTTTTATTTTTGCAGGGAATACCCTAAGCCATATTATTCTGTAAAATGCAAGTAAATACCGTCTTACAGGCAATAATCTCATCCAAATCCATGAATATACCTTCCATTTCATATCATCGGTACTGTCCAGTATGTCACGTCCCTTTCTGTAGAATCCGATAGCCATGCCCTTCACATCTGTGATGTGGCATTGTTCTATGCCGATGTTTCCATCGCCGCGCAGGGTCACATTATCACCTTTTATGTCTACTATCCGATGCAGCACATATCTATCAGGAGACACTTCTGCCAGTACGGGGTCGCCAATCTTGATTCCGTTCACGGCTTTCAGTAAAGCCTTGTCGCGGTTATCCTCCAAGAAGGGGCGCATACTTCTACCTTTGAGTCTGAGGGTAACTGTATGTCCTTCATTGAGCATCTTGATCACCTCAGGCAGCAGCAGTGCATTGGCAAACTGCACTTCTTTTACTTTGATATCGCTTCGTGACATATTATTGCAGCTTCTTTATCCGGCAGACAATGCAGGACATATATCGGTGTTGTCTCTATGACCTTTGTTACCGTGTCGCATATAGCATTATATATTTCACCATCCCATTTCATGGAAGAACATGAAGGAAGCAGTGTGACAAAAGCCTCAATAGGACCTAGACGTTCTATACTGTTTCGGGTAGCCCTGTCTATGAGGGTCATTGCCCCCAATGGCGCTTTGATTTGTCTGTAGCAAGGTGTCTTGCCGCTCCATGGTGAACCATATATGTACGACTTCCCGTTAATCACTCTGACAATAGGATTGTCATCATTCATCAGTTCTGAACCTTCTATGTATTTGATCCAAAGTCCTGTATGTGTACTTTTCCCTGTCCCGCTCTTGGCCGTGAAAGCATATCCGCGTCCATTATTCTTGACCGTTGAAGCATGAACAAGTAGTACGTTGATAAGACTGCCGGCGAATGCGAATATAAGCATCAGGGCATTGTTCAGTCCGAATTCCCGCATCCATCTGTCGCCGTTAAGGGCACATCTGCAGTCGGAGAAATCCTTGTTGGTCTCCAGAAGGCAACAGTCTCCACCGTTAATGTCCTTGATTATATACTGGTATCCGCCATTATTCAACTTATATACGACCGTGTCGCCGTTTCCGGTGTCGAACTTTCTTATTTTTTCTCTTTCCTTATTTGGCTGCATCGAATCGTCAACAGTCAGATTAAAAAACAAACCGTCAGATACATTTTCAGTTCTGAACGGTTCCAATGATGGTAGCAATCTCATATTATTGATATGAGAATCCTTAAATACTATTCTGATGTCAAGATCAGCAATTCTGAAAATGTTAACTTCCTTAGAATCCATTACCCATTCCCATTCCAGAACCGCCGCCCATGCCTCCAGGACCGCCCATACCGCCGGGACCACCGCCCATGCCGTTAGGTTTCTGTCCGTTACCCGGACCTTGCATCATCTTTCTGTCTTTACCAGCTTTTTCGCGGGCAGCCTTTTTGGCCGCTTTCTTTTCTTCTTTAGTCATCGGCTTTTCTTCCGTGGGCTGTACGTCTATCGCACTGAAACTGAAATCACTGCCGTTGATATACTTAACATCATAGTTGGAAACATGTTTCTTCTTTCCTTTGGAATATGTAGAATATTTCCGTCTGATAGAATCAAATTTCTTTGCGCATTTTTTGGGGCTTTTATCAAAGATAACGATACATGTCGGATGTTGTTTTCCCAATTTGTCCTGTATATAATCACGGAGCTGATAAGAATAGTTGTTCCTGCTTAGCAGAAAATTGTTCTTACTGTCTATCCAAGCACTGTCTACCTTCTGTATATCCGTAAAATATACTGTAGAATCATTAAATGATGCGGAAAATCCGAAAATGTAAACCGGTGTACGCACTTCTTTAGCTGAAACACTTGTCACTGATAATGATATGACAATCAGTGAGATTGCAGCTATAGATAAATATTTCAATAATCTCATTCTTTATTACCTTTTAACCTATTAATTACCTAGATAAGACTTCAACAGTTGGTTGTCAGTGTTGTGGCGAAGTCGTCTTATCGCTTTTTCCTTTATTTGTCTTACACGTTCGCGCGTCAGACCATATTTGTCTCCTATTTCTTCCAGTGTCATCTCAGGTTGCCCGATACCGAAAAACGCTTCGATGATACTTCTTTCTCTCTCATTGAGTGTGAGCAGGGCACGCTCTATTTCGCTTCTGAGCGATTCCATCACCAGCGAATTGTCTGCCAGCGGTGCATCACTGTTGACAAGTACATCGAGCAGACTATTGTCTTCTCCGTCAACGAAAGGTGCGTCTACAGATATGTGTCTGCCGCTTACTTTCATTGCGTCTATCACCTTGTCTTCTGGTAGGTCTACCTTGTTGGCGATCTCTTCTGCAGAAGGGCGGCGCTCGTTTTCCTGCTCAAACTTATTGAGTGCGCGGTTTATCTTATTGACCGATCCTACCTGATTAAGCGGCAGTCGTACTATCCTGCTTTGTTCGGCTATTGCCTGGAGTATACTCTGTCTGATCCACCATACCGCATAAGAGATAAACTTGAATCCGCGTGTCTCATCAAATTTCTCTGCCGCCTTGATCAGTCCGAGATTGCCCTCGTTGATCAGATCGGGCAGGCTGAGCCCCTGGTTCTGATATTGTTTTGCTACAGAAACCACAAATCTAAGATTAGCTTTCGTAAGTCGTTCCAGCGCCTTTCGGTCGCCTTTCCTAATACGTTGAGCCAGTTCCACCTCTTCCTCCACGGAAATGAGTTCCTCGTGACCTATCTCCTGAAGGTACTTGTCAAGAGAAGCGCTTTCACGGTTGGTTATAGATTTATTGATTTTCAGTTGTCTCATGTAGCATACAATTTAAGCACTGCAAAATTAACCAATTTTTCCGAACTACCAAATTTATTGATGTGTTTTTGCGGAAAAAAGTGCAAGATTGTAAGTTGTCCACATAAAAAACCCCTCCGAATGTTACTAAAGGGAGGGGTTTAGTCTATGCTTTAAATTACAATTAATCAGTGAGAGGAACGGCAAAATAAGCTTTCTTGCCGGTAGGATAGATACCTTGGATGTAGAGTACCGGATCTTTGCTCGTAGAAGCTTCTTTCACGATCTTCTGCAGTTCGTCTATGTCTTTTACGGCATTGTCGTTAACCTTCTGGATAATGAATCCGCGGTTGATACCTGCATCTTTCATCTTGCCGTTGTTTACTTTGATTACCTCGAGACCATAACTGATACTCAGTTGTTTCTTCTGTGCTTCTGTGATAGCTTTGAAGTTTGCGCCCAGCACGTCAAGATCTGCATCTTTTACAACCTTCGTGTTGCCCTGTTCGTTTTTCAGCGTAAGGGTCGTGTTGCCTTTGTGCTTGTTACGCAGATATGTCAGAGAAATCTTATCACCTGGACGTTTCTTTGCGAGATATTCCTGCAGTTCTGCCATCTTGGTCACTTTCTGTCCGTCAATGGCTGTGATGACATCACCTTCTTTCATGCCAGCAGCTTCAGCAGCACCGTCGTCTGTCACTTTTGCCACGTATATACCTTCCATCGTACCCAGGTCTACAGTCTTACCCTGTTCTTTCTGACTATCGATATAATTATTCACATCAGAACCTTGAATACCGATCAGCGCACGCTGTACTGTACCGTACTGTTTGATATCAGATACCACTTTGTTCATGATTGTAGTAGGAATGGCAAACCCATAACCGCTATAAGAACCGGTCTGTGAATACAGCATCGCATTGATACCTACCAGTTCACCTTTGGTGTTGACCAGAGCGCCACCCGAGTTGCCCGCATTGATGGCAGCATCTGTTTGTATGAAAGATTCTACACCGTTGGCACCCAGCGAACGGGCTTTGGCACTGACGATACCGGCTGTTACCGTATTGTTTAGATTAAATGGATTACCCACAGCGAGTACCCATTCGCCCACTTTCAGTTCATCACTGTTAGCTATCACGATAGCAGGCAGATTTTTCGCGTCGATTTTGATGAGTGCCAAGTCGGTCGTCTTATCCGTACCCACGATGCGTGCTGAATATTCTTTGTTGTCATTCAGTGTTACTGTTAATTCGTCAGCACCTTCCACAACATGGTTGTTCGTCACAATATATCCGTCGCTGGATATGATTACACCCGAACCCGTTGCTTCTCTTTTAGGAGTTTGCACTTTCCGCTTCTGGGTTCCGCCGTTACCTTGTCCCTGTTGTCCCTGTCCGAAGAAATCTCCGAAAGGATTAGAGAAAAAATCACTAAACGGATCAGACTGCACGTCAACAGTCTGTACTTTGCTGTTTTGCAGATACTTGATATGCACAACACATGGCAGAGCCTTCTCTGCCGCATAAGTTAAGTCAACTGGTTGTCCCGGTACGCTTGCTGCCAAGGCTGAAGCCGGAACAGCTAAGAATGTGAAGGCCATTACCGTCAAAATAATTTTTTTAGAGATCTTGTTCATCGTTTTATTATTTTATTTATTTCCAATGTCTATTATTTAACTTTCAAAATCCGTGCAAATTTAGGAGCAAAAATCATAAAATTGCCATTTTGTCCTAATATTTGTCGTCTTTTAACACTCTAATTATTGGTATTAACGGCTCTTAATCAGAACACCGTATGTTTTTACAAAAATTGAATAATTCCCATATTTACTTCGCTTCATTGTATTTTCGCGCTATCTACAGATAAGATAGGAGCATCTCAACAATAAAAATAAATTAATTGATTTATTTTGTATTGTCTTCGATTTGCGCTATCTTTGCATCTTGAAAGCAGAATCCCGGTCTGTCGCTGGTGTCTTACGGCATGAGAGGAAAGTCCGGGCAGCGCAGGGTGCTCCACTTCCGAAAGCAGAAGCTATTGGTGACAGTAGGAAATGACAGAAGAAAATAACCGCCGGTACTTGTATCGGTAAGGGTGAGAAGGTGGTGTAAGAGACTACCAGCCGGTGGGTGATCACCGGGCTGTGTTATCTGGAGGCTGCAAGTTCGCGTATACCGTCGTCCGAGGGTTGCCCGCCCGACTCATTCCGACGGAGGGTAGAATGCTAGAGCCGCATGGTGACATACGGAGTAGATAAATGACAGACACTGTGCGCCGGTGAGAGCCGCATACAGTACGGAACCCGGCTTATAGGGGTTCTGCTTTCTTTTTTTAAAGATAATACGTATGAATAAGAAGGTACGCAGACTGATGGAATTCTTGCGGGTAGGCATCTGGAAAATCGATGATTCGGATGTCTCGCCTTTGCGTTATCTGTTCTATGAGATTATCAAAAAACTGATGCTCGCCATCGAGTTCTTTACGACGAAGCGGGTGATGAATCAGGCCGCCGCCCTTACTTATTCCACACTTCTGGCCATTGTCCCCATTATGGCGGTTGTTTTTGCCATCGCCCGTGGATTCGGATATTCCAAATATATTGAGACATGGTTCAGGGATGCACTTGCCAGTCAACCGCAGGCCGCCAATACGATTATCGGTTTTGTCAATTCATATCTTGTCCATACCAAGAGCGGTATCTTTTTGGGATTCGGTCTTCTGTTTATGCTCTTTACCGTATTGATGCTGACTTCTAATATCGAAAAGACGTTCAACAATATCTGGCAGGTCAAGAAACCGCGCAGTATTTTCCGTACCTGTACCGACTATCTTGCGATGTTCTTTATGATACCTGTGATTATTGTCCTGACCAGTGGTATTTCGATTTTTATGAGTACCGTCTTCGTACATCTGCATGATTATATGCTACTCGGACCGTTGGTCCGCACGATGATAGCGTCGATGCCTTATGTCATCATGTCTCTGATATTTATAGCCTTGTATGTGTTTATGCCTAATACGAAGGTGAAGATACTGTATGCCATCATACCAGGCATCCTTTCAGGTGTTGCTATGCAATGGTTGCAGTTGTTCTATATCCATTCTCAGATGTGGGTGTCGAGTTACAATGCCATCTACGGTTCTTTTGCAGCCTTGCCACTCTTTATGTTGTGGGTGCAGATTTCATGGAGTATCTGTCTTTTCGGCGCAGAACTGTCGTATACCAGTCAGAACCTCGAAGACTATGCTTTCAAGGCAGATCCTGACAAGATGAGTCATAGGTACCGTATGATGCTTTCCGCAATTCTGCTGAGTACTATTTGCAGACAGTTTGAGCAAGGAGGCAATGCCTATACCTCGTTACAACTGAAACTGAAGACCGGTATACCGATCCGAATAACGAACGATTTGCTTTATGCGATGATTCAGGCACATCTGGTTACTGAAAATGCAATTGATGAGAAAGGTGAGGATGTTACCTATTCGCCGGCTGAAGGCAATATCAGTGTGGGTATGATGATAGACCGACTAGAATCGTTAGGTAAATGGACGTTGGATATAGACCTTCATAAGACGACCAGTGAATTGTGGGGGAAAGCATACAATCTGCGCAAAGAATATCTGTTGCGTGGCAGAGACATATTACTGAAAGACCTTTAAGACACTTAACTATGGATGAAGTAAAGCGGATAGAGGAGTTGCGCAAGTTGCTCCATGAGAATAATTACAAATACTACGTTCTCAATCAACCGACGATGAGTGATCAGGATTTTGACTTTCTGATGCACGAACTGCAGGATTTGGAACAGCGTCATCCCGAGATGGACGATCCCAATTCGCCTACCCGGCGTGTCGGTTCTGATCTTAATAAGGAGTTTACGCAGGTATCACACAAATATCCGATGCTGTCTCTTGCCAATACTTACAACGAACAGGATGTAGCCGATTTCTACCATAGTGTGCAGAAAGGACTGCAAGGTGAAAATTTCGAGATATGCTGTGAGATGAAATATGACGGACTGTCGATCAGTCTTACTTATGTTGACGGAAAACTGGTTCAGGGTGTAACCCGCGGCGACGGAGTTCACGGCGACGATGTCACATCCAATGTGAAGACGATACGTTGCATACCTCTTGTCCTCCCGGGCAAAGGTTATCCGCACGAGTTTGAGATACGTGGTGAGATACTACTTCCATGGAAAGAGTTCGACCGTATCAATGCGGAGCGCGAAGAGGCCGAAGAACCTCTGTTCGCCAATCCTCGTAATGCGGCCAGTGGAACCCTCAAAAGTCAGAATTCCAAACTTGTGGCCAGTCGTCATCTCGATTCATATCTTTATTATCTGCTTGGAGACAATCTCCCGTGTGATGGTCATTACGAGAATCTGATGCAGGCGCAACAGTGGGGGTTCAAGATAAGTGGCGGTATGAAGAAAGTAAAGACACTGCAGGAGATATACGATTTCATCAACTATTGGGAGACAGAACGCAAGAATCTGCCTGTGGCGACCGATGGTATTGTATTGAAAGTGAATTCACAGCAGCAGCAGCGCGCACTGGGTTACACCGCCAAGAGTCCACGCTGGGCGATAGCATACAAGTATAAAGCGGAACGTGCCTGTACACCGTTACGCGAAGTGACATTCCAGGTGGGACGTACTGGTGCCATCACACCCGTCGCCAACATGGAACCGGTACAGTTGGCGGGCACCATCGTGAAGCGCGCCACCCTCAACAACGAAGACTTTATCCGCAGTTTCGACCTTCATATCGGTGACTATGTATATGTAGAAAAAGGTGGCGAGATTATACCCAAGATAGTGGGTGTGGAATTGTCCAAACGTCCTGCTGATGCCCTACCGGTAGAGTTTATCACCCATTGCCCGGAATGTGGAGCCGAACTGGTGCGCATAGAAGGTGAAGCTGCCCATTATTGTCCCAACGACACAGGTTGCCCACCGCAGATCAAGGGTAGGATAGAGCATTATATATCAAGGAAGGCGATGAATATAGACAGTCTTGGTCCCGAGACCGTAGACGAGTATTACCGTCGCGGACTGATACACAATGTTGCCGACCTATATGATATACAGGTGCAGGACATCAACGGTTTTGACGGTAAGAAAGAAAAGAGTGCGCAGAAGATCGTAAAAGGCATAGCCGATTCGCGCAACATCCCTTTCGAGCGTGTCGTGTTCGCCCTCGGCATCCGTTTTGTAGGAGAAACATCGGCTAAGTTGCTCGCCCGTCATTTCAAGAACATTGACGCACTCATTGACGCCGGTCTCGAACAACTGCAACAGGTGGAGGGTATCGGTGAGGTGATGGCTGGCAGTATTATCTCATACTTCCACAATCCGACCAATATGATGATACTGGAACGCCTGCGCGCCTGCGGACTCCAAATGCAACTCAGTGAAGAACAGACAGCATCTGTCTCGGATAAGTTGACCGGCAAGAGTATCGTGATCAGTGGCGTGTTCCAGCATCACAGCCGCGATGAGTATAAACTGATTATCGAGCAGAACGGAGGCAAGAACGTAGGCAGTATCAGCGGTAAGACATCCTTTATTTTGGCCGGAGATAATATGGGACCGTCCAAACTGGAGAAAGCTGGTAAACTGGGTATTCAGATTGTCAGTGAAGAAGAATTTCTTAAAATCATTGAATAAAATATTTCTGATTTTTGAAAAGATTTTTCTTTATTTTTCTTTTTCTTCCTTCGCAGAGTGCGTATTCATTCTTCTCTCTGCCGAGGGGGTCTTCTTTCTCTTCACCGAGGGTGTTCTCCTTCTCTTCACCGAAGAGAAGAAGCAAGAGAAAGTAGCGACGTCCTCGCCACGCTAAATTTGTGATATTTTAGAAATCCTCTTGCTAACTCGCTCCGCTCAGACACACGCCGAGAATTCGTT
>NZ_CALMHT010000141.1 GCF_937863835.1 uncultured Prevotella sp. | reverse complement strand
TACTATACGTTCCATCAACATATCATCATAACCTTTAACTTCGATATGGTCGATTTTCTCTTCACTGTTATTGAGATACTTTCCACGAAGGCGGCGCACATTGCTGATCAGGTTCTCTATCAATATATGCAACTCTTCCATATCAAACGGCTTTGCCAGAAATGCGTCGGCACCCCTTCTGTAACTGTTGAGACGATTATTGACTTCCGACTTGGAGGTAAGAAGTATCACTGGGATGTCACTTATCTTTCGATTGGTCTTTACCATTTTCAGAAGTGTAATACCGTCCATCTCGGGCATCATGATATCAGAGATGATAAGGTCGTATTTCTCTTCCAACAACATACTTAATGCCGCTTCGCCGTTCCTTGCCATACCGAATCGATAATATCCACCCAGTTCCTTCTTAATATACTGCGATATCTCCGGATCATCATCGGCAATCAGAATTTTAATACTCAGATCCGACTTGCGCACGACATTCGTAGTCTCAAATTCATTGTTTGCTTCTATCTCATCCTGACTCAGATGATTGTTGCCCAACGGTATGCTAATAACGAACCTGGCACCTTTTCCACCATTGGTACGCTTCTGCGCCGTAATACGACCTCCGTGCATTTCAACTATTGAACGAGTGATGTTCAGCCCTATTCCGGTACCTTCTATATGCATCAATGCGGAATTACGTCCTTGATAGAACATGTCAAACAATTTATCAGGATTGATTTCATTGAATCCGATACCATCGTCTTCTACGGTTATCTCAAAACATTCTTCCTTTCTCTCAAGGGTGATGTCTATACATCCACCGTCATTCGTGTACTTGAAGGCGTTGGATAAAAGATTGCATATCACTTTATCGAAATTCATCCTATCTATCCAGGCATTTAACTCATGCTCTGTGTGCAGAAATCTGAATGTTATGTTACGGTTCTTCGCATTATACAAATATAATCCGCAGATATCATTGATAAACTTTACAATGTCTGTATTCATGCAGTGAAGACGCATCTCATGTTTATCGATCTTACGCTGATCCAATATCTGACTGACAAGAAGTAGAAGACGGTTGGCATTTCTGTCTATTGTCTCTATATCGGCTTTGCTGTCGTCATCTGTGAGACGGGTTTTCAACTTATGCAGCGGTCCTAAAATCAATGTAAGAGGCGAACGGATGTCGTGGGTGGCATTGATAAGAAAGCGAAGTTTGGTATCTTCCATTTCCACTGTACGTTTTCGTTTATAATAGAGGGATACAAAGAATAGAACGATGGTAAAGATAATACAATACAATAAGATGGCCAAGGAGGACAAATACCAAGGGTCTTCCACAATCAGTGTTATCACTTTCAGACCGGAAGAATACGTGCCGTTGTTGACAGCCCTAACCTTTATAGTATAACTGCCCGGCTTTAGTCTGTTGAAAAAGATACGGTTGTTGCCTTCTTCCGTAGATATCCAGTCACTGTTGTTTATCTTATATTGGAAGATAATATTATCTGTATTCTTGTAATTGAGCAAAGAAAAATCCATGGAAAAAGTGTTTTCATCATAAGGTAAGACAAACTCGTCGAGAGAACAATCTAACTGTTTTCCATCTAGATTAAATCCGGTAAGATAGACCTGTCCCATCTTCAGATGATTGCTTTTCACATCTTTGGGATAGAATACGGTTATTCCGTCGTTAGTACCGAAGCCTATCAGGTCGTCTCCACGATGAAAGGCAGCACCTAATATATATTCACGGGATATCAGGCCATTGCCGTTGATGTGACTCACAAAAGTTTTGTTCTTTTTCTGATATTGCCATATACCCATTGCCGTACTAAACCAAATGTCGCCGTCTTTATCTTCCACTATACTGCATATCTTTCTGATATTCACCTTGTCTGAACCTGGGAATGGTATGACCCGATTCTTTTTTCTATCATAAATATATATACCATCATACGTGCCTATTATCATATTTTTGTCTGACAGCTCGCCTATCGCATTACATTGGGTATTCCGAATGGCTCCGGTCCATCCTAGTACGCGGAAATTATTGTCTTTGGTGTTCATGCACGATATACCGTCGGATGTAGATATCCACAACAACCCTTTCCGGTCGATATACATACTCATGATCCAATCGTTGCACACGGTACCTTTAGGGAGTTGCATATCCATCAGGAAATTCTGCATATTCTTTGTTTTGGTATCGAATACGCAAAGTCCTTTGCCGTAATTGGAAATATACAAAGTGCCTTTGCCATCGTCTACGATACTGTTGATGCCCCAACCGTCAAGGGTAAGTTCTGGTTTATAACTGCCGTCATCGGGATGGTAACTGTACAACACCTTGTCGGCGCAAAGCCAATATTTACCTGTACGATCTCGATATATCAGTTTGGTGCCTTGTGGTGAGGCGGGATGTGATATGATATTTCCGCTTTTATCAAACTTGTACACACCATTGTGACTGACCACACACCAAGTATCACCAGAATCACCTTTTATGATAGAGAGGACATTATTGTCTATACTATATTTATGATTCGTAAAATTCCAACTGCGGAACGATGAATTCATCTGATTTATCTGGTACAATCCCTTGTTATAACAGCATATCCACAAATTATTGTCTTTATCCTCAAAAACGCTGTGGACATCGGCCATATCCAGACGGAATTTAATGATATCACTTTCCATCTGACACGCCCTGCGGTCTGAAGCTGCAATCTTCATCACACCTTTGTCGGAAGTAGACAAATAAAGGTTCCCACGATGGTCGAACATGGCATTATGAATCGCGTTGTTAGTTCCGAGCGACTTCAAGTCATAACCGGCATCGCTGACTTTTCCTGTAGAGTACTCGTATTTGTATATGCCATTCAGACATACTATCAGAAAAGACTGTTTGTTATATTTCAGGAATTTTGCAACCGGTCCATAGGCTGATTTGAATACCTGAAGGTCTACTGTCTTATGTTTTTTTATTCTGTATCTTGAAAATTCCTGTTTCTGACTGCCACGCCACATATAGTGTTCGTCGTCTTCGAACAAACGGGTGAAGAAACCTATATTGTGGGCTATTTCGTCTTCTTTCACCACTATGTCAGTCCCTTTCCTTACACTATACAATCCTCTGCCAGCAGTACCGATGACGATATCACCTTCAGAATTTTCAATGATAGCACCGATGTGTGCCCCTGTATTGTTAGGTAATTGGTATCGTTTGAAATTATTATGATGGTAATCATACTTTACCAATCCCTTGGCTGTTCCCACCCATAGGTCAGACTTGCCGTCGACAAAAAGGAATGTAATAATATCGTTGCTGATGGATGTCGTATCATTCTTATCATAAAAATAATTAGTGAAATGGTAACCATCAAACTTATTCAGTCCGTACTCGGTTCCTACCCATATATATCCATGGCTGTCCTGACAGATGCAATTGAGCAGACTGCTTGACATTTTATCCGACTTATAAAGTATGCCATTGTCAACATAGACAGCAAATGCGACTAATAACAACATGGTTAGATTTAAATAATAAAAAACAGTTTTCATTTGGTAAAATTTAGTAGCGTAGTAAAAAATTATGCAAAAGTACAAATTACAAATTAATTGTGACAAATATAACAAATTTTCATTTAAGATTATTACAAATTGAAATGAATTTGGAACATTTTTATAAAATTCATTTCATTTATTGTTCAATTCACATACAATTATTTGTCTTTGGCAGTTGTAGTAATGGATGATGTATCATTTATCATGAAATAGATTCTAACTAAGAAAACAATGCAATTTTGAGAATGGTATCGAAAAATT
>NZ_CALMHT010000140.1 GCF_937863835.1 uncultured Prevotella sp. | reverse complement strand
GACTAACGACAATATCGTTTGTGCCAATGCTTGCAGGATAGACTGGAATACAGTGTGTCCGCACGAAAGAGAGGAAGAGGTATATGTGATGGGAAACCCGCCGTATTTGGGTAGCAAACTGCAATCCGAAGAACAGAAAAGCGATATTACTGCAACTTTTGGTAATATCAGGAACTGCAAAATACTCGATTATATTGCTAATTGGTTTTTGATAGGAGCAAAATATATAAGAGAATCCAAATCGCGAATGGCGTTAGTAACTACCAACTCTATTTGTCAGGGTGAACAAGTGGCTGTGTTATGGCCGGAAATATTCCAATTGAATCTGAATATCTTTTTTGCTCATACATCATTCAAGTGGACGAACAATGCCAAATATAATGCGGGTGTTACGTGTGCAATTATTGGTATCTGTAATAAGAGTGACAAAACGATGAAAAGAATATATACAGGCGAAACGTCAAGAGAAGTTTCGCTCATCAGTCCATACTTAACCAGCACCACAGAAACGATTGTTTACAAAAGCAATGATATACCGAAAGGCTTGCCGAAAATGTGTTTCGGATGTATGCCTTATGACCATGGATTCCTTCTGCTTGATCAATATTCGAAAGATGAAATATTGGCGGATTATCCTGAAGCGGAGAAACTGATACGAAGAATTTATGGTTCTGAAGAATATATCAATGATAAAGATCGGTATTGCTTATGGATTGATGATGACCAAGCAGAATATGCGATGAGTATACCGCCAATTAAATATAGAATAGAGCAGACAAGATTGTTCCGCCTAAATAGTACCGCACCAGAATTGGCAGAAAAACCTTATCAGTTCAGAGAGCATGTGGATGATATCGCAAAAATTATTGTCCCTCGTGTTTCATCAGAGCGAAGATTATACGTTCCTATTGGCTATTTGGATGAAAAGTCAATTGTTTCAGATTCTGCCTTTGCCATCTATGATGCCCCAATCTATCTTTTCGGCATCCTCACTTCCATCATTCACATGGTATGGATGAAAGCTGTTGGTGGTAAATTAGAGACCCGATATCGTTATTCCGCTCAGTTATGCTATAACACGTTCCCCTTTCCCAAAATTACAGCAGCACAGAAATCCGAGATAGAGGAAGCTGCGCTGAAAGTGATTGCCGCACGTGAAGCTCATTACGAAAAGACGCTTGCTGAGATGTACGACCCTGATAAGATGCCGGCAGACTTGAAGGCAACCCATCACGAACTGGATATGGTTGTGGACCGCTGCTACAGACATGAACCATTCGTGAATGACAATGAGCGGCTGGAATATCTATTTAAGATGTATGAGAAAATGATAAGTAACAAGTAAGAATATTTCCAATTATAATGTGAAAATGATAGATAGAAAACGAATACTACATCTGCTCGATGATATAGAAAGTGACCTGGCAGAACGGACGATATCCACTACAAATACGGATAAGTTCGGACAGGCTATTTGCGCATTTGCCAATGATTTGCCTAATCATAACCAATCTGGCTATTTGATAATAGGAGCTGAGGATGATGGTAACATAAAGGGGCTTCATGTAACAGATGAGTTGTTGAAGAATATTGCTGCAATACGAACAGACGGAAATATTCAGCCTCAACCATCGATGACAGTTGAGAAAATGACTATAGAAGGTAAAGATATGATTGTAGTGGAAGTACAACCTGCAAATTTTCCACCTGTAAAGTATAAAGGTAGAATATGGGTTCGTGTCGGTCCGCGCAAATCAGTTGCCAATGAAGCTGATGAAAAAATATTATATGAAAAGAGAGCGTCAAATATATCTACTTTTGACGCTATGCCCTGCATGGGAACTACAATAGATGATTTGGATACCAAGTCTTTCCTGTTGGGTTACCTGCCACAGGCATTCCCTCTTGATGTGCTTGAAAGTGACAAGAGAGATATCAAAACAAGAATGCAGTCGTTAGGCTTTTACGACTGCCGTTACGATTGTCCAACGTATGCTGGATTGCTGATGTTTGGATTGAATCTGGAACATTTTCTTCCCGGTGCCTATATTCAATATGTCAAATTCTCTGGTAAAGGACGGGGTGGAGAGATACTTTCAGAACATAAGTTTGCTGGAAATCTTTATAATATTTTACCGAAACTGGATTCATTTATCGATACAACAATCAGTAACAGGCGACCTGTCCCTGTGTCTGCACTTCGAGAAGAAATCGTGTTAGATTATCCTTACTGGGCGACTCGCGAACTTCTTATGAATGCCGTTTGTCATCGAGATTATGAAAGCAATGGACCTATACAGTTTTATCAATATGAAGACCGCATAGAAATACTTAATCCCGGAGGACTATATGGCAAAGCAAGACCAGAAAATTTTCCTTTAGTCAATGACTATCGAAATAGCGTAGTGGCTGAAGCGATGAAAGTGATGGGATTTGTAAACAGATTTTCTCGTGGTGTACTTCGTGTACAAGAGGAACTTACTGAGAATGGAAATGGTGAAGCTACATTTAATCTCGATTTAATCACAGCTTTCCTCGTTACAGAAAAAGTTTCTCATAAAGCGGAAGTGATTGAATTTAAACCTTCAGAGGGACAAAATGTCCAACTCGATGTCCAACTCGATAAAAAGGAAGCGGATAATGTCCAACTCAATGTCCAACTCGGAAACGACAATTATCAGCAGCGTTTGTCAATGCTGACAAATTTACAAAAAACGGTTCTGGAACAAATCAGAATACAGCCTAAATCGTCTTATATTGCAATCGGAGATGCTATAGGTGTTAATGAAAAGACAATAAGGCGTACTGTGGCAGACCTTAAAGCTTATGGTATCATCAAGAGGGAGAACGGAAAACAACGTGATAAATGGATTATTATAGATAAACAGTCATGAGAGAAATATACGTAGACAATACTATGAAAATATCGTATGAGCAGACAGGACGCTCTACGAACACAAACGAAATGGGAATGCGCGACATGCAGGCAAAAGTCTATGAAGCTCGTGAGAAACAGTATCTGCTGGTGAAAGCGCCACCTGCTTCGGGCAAGTCGAGGGCGATGATGTTTGTGGCACTCTACAAACTCGCACAGCAGGGAATCAAGAAAGTTGTGGTGTCAGTGCCTGAGATTTCTATCGGCAGGAGTTTTAAAAATACAGAACTGAAGAAATTCGGATTCTTCGAGGACTGGAAAGTATCAAAGTACTATAATCTCTGCGATACGGAGAATGAACAGGAAAAGGTAAAACGCTTCGTGGAATTCTTCAATGATGATACAAAACAGAACATTTTGATATGTCCTCATGCTACTTTGCGATTCGGTATGGAAAAGGTGAAGGACGAACAACTGAACAATGTCTTCCTCGGAATCGACGAGTTTCATCATACTTCGGCTGATGCAGGCAACGGACTTGGCGAACTGGTACGCCGCATCATGAACAACACATCCGCCCACATACTGGCCATGACTGGTTCTTACTTTCGAGGCGACGGTGACCCAGTGCTTCGCACGGAAGATGAACTTCGATTCTTCCCCATCACTTATAATTATTACGAACAACTGAATGGCTATAGATATTTGAAATCATTAGGACTGGGCTATCATTTCTATAAAGGTTATTACCTGACGGCACTCGATAAGGTGCTTGATACTCACCAGAAGACATTGATACATATCCCTGTTACCAATTCGAAGGCAGCGAGCGGGGTAGATAAATATGAGCAGGTGAAGAATATCATCGACCTGTGCGGTAACGTGGTGAATACGGACTATAATAATTGTATCATCACTGTAAAAACAAAAGACGGCAGGTTGTTGAAAATTGCGGACTTGGTGAATGAAGATGTTGACCATAGAAATAGAGTGCAGGCATATCTGCAACGAATGAAATCCCGTGATGACGTAGATATTATCATTGCGATGGGAATGGCGAAGGAGGGCTTCGACTGGGAATGGTGCGAACACTGCCTGACCATCGGTGTGAGAGGTTCGCTGACAGAGATTGTACAGATTATCGGACGCTGCACACGTGACAGTGAGGGAAAGGAACATGCGCAGTTTACCAATCTCATTGCTGCACCCGATGAGGCTCAGGATGATGTGGTGGTTGCAGTCAACGATATGCTGAAAGCTATCACGGCTTCATTGCTGATGGAGCAGGTAATGTCACCATCATTCAATTTCAAAACTTCTATAGAAGATACTGACGTACCTGGACAGAAGTCTCTGATTATTGAAGGACTAAAACCACTGTCGACAGAACATGCGAAGCAAATTGTGGAAGAACAACTGGATGATTTAAAGGCAGAGATATTGCAACGCCCTGAGATTGGAATCGCCATAGAGGGCGGCACTGCTCCGGAGGTCATTAATAAAATACTGATTCCGAAAATTATTGAGGAGATTCATCCAGAACTGAATAAGGATGAAAATGAAGAGATAAGTCAGCGAGTCATGCTCGACTTCGTACTCAAAGGGAAGGAGATTGAAGAAACGCCCGACGGCAACAGACTGGTAAAACTTGCCAACCGGTTTATCATCAATATCAAGGATTTAAAAATCGACCTTATCGCATCCATCAATCCATTCCAAAGAGCTTACGAGATCTTGTCGAACGAGATTAATGCGCCGGTATTAAAGGTAATACAGGAAGCTATCGCAGATAAGAAAATCAATATGACTATTGAGG
>NZ_CALMHT010000139.1 GCF_937863835.1 uncultured Prevotella sp. | reverse complement strand
GACGCTCTTCCGATCTACTGTCAACGGTCACGTAAAGGATGCTACCGGTGAAGCTATTATCGGAGCTACTGTTCGCGTTGCCGGACAGCAAGGTGGTACGGTAAGTGATTTCGACGGTAATTTCCAGTTGAAAGCAAAACAAGGTGCTACCTTGCAGATATCTTATATAGGATATCAGTCTACCACAGTAACTGCAGCTCCAACAGTAGTAGTCACTCTACAAGAAGAAGCTGCAAAATCTCTTAACGAGGTGGTTGTCATAGGTTACGGCGCTGTCAAGAAGTCTGATTTAACAGGTTCTGTCACAGCACTGAAACCAGATAGCAAAAACAAAGGTCTGGTTGTCAATCCTCAAGACATGATGGCAGGCAAGATTGCTGGTGTCAACGTGACCAGCAACAATGGTGCTCCTGGATCAGGTGCCCAAATCCGTATACGTGGAGGTTCGTCACTTAACGCATCCAATGACCCGTTGATCGTTATCGATGGTGTTGCTATGGACAACGAAGGTGTAAAGGGACTTTCAAACCCATTGTCTATGATCAATCCTCAGGACATTGAGAGTTTCAACGTATTGAAAGATGCATCTGCTACAGCTATTTATGGTTCACGTGGTTCTAACGGTGTCATCATCATCACTACAAAGAAAGGCCGCAAAGGTCAGGCACCTTCTATATCTTATGCTGGTAGTGTAACCGTCAGCACAAAGAAAAAGACTCTGGATGTAATGGACGGAGACGAATACCGTGCTTTTATCAAGAGTATCTGGGGGGTAGAAAGCGATGCATACAAAGCACTCGGAACAGCCAATACAGATTGGCAGAATGAAATTTATCGTACAGCTGTAAGCCATGACCATAATGTGACTATAGCCGGTTCTCTGAAAGATCTTCCATACCGTATTTCTGTTGGCTACACAGACCAGCAAGGTATTTTGAAGACATCCGATTTCAAGCGTGTCACAGCTGCTTTGAATCTGAATCCTTCTTTCTTTAACAATCATCTCAATCTGAACTTGAACGCTAAAGGTATGTATGCCAAGACTGTATATGCCGATGAAGAAGCTATCGGTGCTGCATTCAGAATGGATCCGACACAAGACCCGTATTCATTTACATCCAGTTACCATAAGACTCTTCTTGGTAGCAACCTGACACAGACATTAAGTAACTTCGGAGGATATTTCGAGTGGCCTCAGGCTGGTTCTTACGGAGATTCTTCATGGCCATACACATACAACAACTTGGCAACAAAGAATCCTCTTGCTATACTCAACGAGAGAAGCGAATCGGCACACAGCCGTTCTTTCATCGGTAGTGCAGATATTGACTATAAAGTACACGGATTTGAAGATTTGAGACTTCATGCAACTTTAGGTGCTGACATTTCTGAAGGAACTCAGTATAGAGACGCAGAGCCTGCATCACCTCAATTCATCTATTTCGGTTCTCACGGATCTGAAACGATAACTAAGAGAAATCTGTCACTTAGTGCTTATGCTCAGTATTACCACGATTTCGATAAAGCCCATCACTTTGACATCATGGGTGGTTACGAGTGGCAACACTTCTGGAGAAGTCAGAACAATGACTATATCGGATATTATCCTTCGACGAATGACACAAAAGCCGGTCAGGAATATCCTCATACTCCTTATTCTTTCAAAACAGAGAATTATTTGGTTTCCTTCTTCGGTCGTGCCAACTACACCCTGATGAACCGTTACTTCTTTACAGCCACAGTTCGTGACGATGGTTCTTCTCGTTTCAAAGACCACTGGTCTGTATTCCCATCTGCAGCTTTTGCATGGAAGATCAACGATGAAAACAATTTACGCGATATCAAATGGCTTTCCGACTTAAAGCTCCGTTTAGGAATAGGTCAGACAGGTCAGCAGAACGTGAATAGCGACTATGCATGGATCGCTACATACTCAAAAAGCACTGGCACGAATGGCTATTATCCTGTAACAGGTGACGGTTCTTTGTATCGTCCGGACAACTATACTCCTGATTTGAAATGGGAAACCACAACCACCTATAATATAGGTCTTGACTTCGGTATCTTCGACCAACGCTTCACGGCTAATGTAGACTGGTATTACCGCAAGACAACAGATCTTCTGAATTACGCTCCAACAGTAGCCCTTACCGCTTACAAGAATCAGGCATGGCAGAATATAGGTTCATTGGTTAACACTGGTGTTGAGGTCGCATTCGACTGGAAAGCCATAAGAACAAAAGATTTCTTCTGGACTCTGAATTACAACTTTACATTCAACAATAATGAAATAACAGACCTCAACGGAGTCTCTTCAGATGGTAAACCTGTAGCAAATACGAATATAAAAATTGGTACAGATAAATACCTGCAATATAATCAGGTAGGCTATGCGACCAACTCATTCTATGTATATCAACAGGTATATGACAAGAACGGCAAGGCGCTCGAAGGAGTTGTTGTAGACCGCAATGGTGATGGACAGATTACAAGTGACGACCGTTACTTCTATAAGAGTCCGACGGCTCCGGTCATCATGGGTTTCGCATCACGTATGGAATATAGAAACTGGGACTTAGGTTTCTCTTTGCGTGCAAGCATCGGTAACTATGTATTCAACAACATTGAATCCGGTCAGGCTAACGTAAACAAATATGAGATTTGGTCATCATCCAATTTCCTGTCAAACCGTCCTGTATCAGTATTGGCAGACAACTGGCAGACATACGGAGTTTCAGCTCTATTGTCAGATCGATACGTACATAACGCTTCATTCTTGAAATGCGATAACATTACACTCGGTTACAGTTTTGCCGACCTCTTCAAGGCAGGCAGCTGGCACGGATTGAGCGGTCGTGTTTACGGCACAGTCTCTAATGTATTCACTATTACCAAATACAAAGGTATAGACCCTGAAATAAACAACGGATACGACGATCAGCTCTATCCTCGTCCTATTTCATTCATCTTAGGTCTTAACCTTAATTTCTAACAGAATAAAAGTAAAAAGTCATGAAAAGATATATTAAAAATATGATTCCTGCCGCAGCTCTTTTGCTGACAATCGGAATGTCATCATGTACGAAAGACTTGGATGTTGATCCTATCAACCCAAATGTTTCTACAGAATATGATGCTAGCGGATTGTTCAATAAGTGCTATGCCAATATGGCTCTTGCAGGCAATGGTGGTGCCAATGGTGACTGCGATATCGACGGTCTGGATGGTGGTACCACAGGATTTGTACGCCAGATGTGGAATGCCAACGAACTCCCTACAGATGAAGCTATCTGTGGATGGGGTGACGATGGTATCGAACAGTTTTGCTTTAACACATACGATTCGTCACATCCAATGTTAAATGGATATTATGCACGTCTTACAACAGGTATCTCATACTGCAACCAATATTTGAACGTTGCTTCAAGTTATGACGCGACAATGACAGCGGAGATCCGCTTCGTACGCGCTTTCCATTATTATCTATTGATGGATGCTTTCGGAAACGTTCCTTTCTCTACGACACTTGGTACTCCGGTACGTTATACTCGTAAAGAGATGTACGACTGGTTGGAAAAAGAACTTCTTGAGATAGAACCTTCTCTCTCTGACGCAAAAGCCAAAAAATCGACAGATTCAGGTTATGGTAGAGTAGACAAAGCAGCATGCTGGATGCTGTTGGCACGTTTGTATCTCAATGCTGAAGTTTATACAGGTACAGCCCAGTGGGCAAAAGCTGCTGAATATTCAAAGAAGGTTTTGGATTCTTCTTATAAACTGAACACGACGAGTGTAAACGGTTGGAGCGCTTACCAGATGCTCTTTATGGGTGACAACGGTGAGACTAGCGCTGCTTACGAGGCTGTCTTCCCTCTTTTACAGGATGGTCTTAAAACAACCAGTTGGGGTACTTCTCTTTTCTTGATGGCTTCAACATTTGATAGTGATATGCATGCAAATCCTAACGACGCTACTGCAACTAACGGAACTGGACAGACATGGGGTGGTAACCGCGCTCGTCCAAATCTTATCGCAAAATTCTTCCCAAGCGGAAATGCGCCACAAGTAGCATCTTACGTTATGACTACAAAAGCCAGCGACGATCGTGCCATATTCAATGGTGTTGACCGTAATCTGAACAACCTCACAAGAGGTACATTCAAAGATGGATATGGAGTAGCCAAGTTTACTAACTTCAAAACTGATGGTAGTGCCGGTAGTGACGCTACATTCCCGGATGCCGACTTCTTTATGTTCCGCGTTGCAGAATCATACCTTACTTACGCAGAAGCAACTGCAAGACAGAACGGTGGTACAGCTACAGCTGAAGGTATTACATTATTGAACACATTACGCGCTCGTTCTCATGCATCTTCCAAAGCTGCATATACCCTTAATGACATTCTGGACGAATGGAGCCGTGAATTCTACTTCGAAGGTCGCCGCCGTGTTGACTTGATAAGATTTGGAAAATTCGGTGGAAACTCTGATTATATCTGGCAATGGAAGGGTGGAACCTATACAGGTCGCAACTTCTCTGATACCAAAAACATATACGCTATACCTGCTGCACAAGTAAAGGGTGACATAACACAGAACCCTGGTTATTAAAAAGCAGAAAAGTAATATAATTAAAAGAATAAAGACATGAAAAATATTATAAAATCAGCATTGGTACTGCTTTGTGGTATTTGTCTGTTCGCATCATGCTCAGATGACAACGAGCATAATCCTACACTCATATCACCTAAGACATTTGTACTGAATACGCCTGCCTATGCCACTTCTAATATAGATATGGCTACTTCAACACAACTGACATTCACCTGGCAGTATCCTGACTATGGATTCCCTGCTCCTGTAACTTATGTACTACAGTATTCTGTAAATGGTAACTTCAACAAACAGTTTGTTGATTCTATATCAGCCACAGAACAGAGTGTAGACTTCATCAATGGTGACAGCATATATACACAGACATCAGGTATTATAACAGCCGCCGAACTTTCAAAGAAATTGCAGCAGATTGCCAATTACAAAGAGGACGCAGTACCTGCAACGCAAAAAGTATACGTTCGTGGCAAGGCAATGCTTGGCGGTGACACCATTTATTCAAATACGATAACAATGAATGTCGCACCATACTACTTTGAACTGAAAGATGCAGCTCCTGTGATTTACTATCTGATAGGAGGATGTATCGGTGACGGTAAATGGACTAATGGTGACGCAGCAATCGGAACATCCATGATTCCTATGCAGACTATTGCCGGACAAAGTTATGACAAGAAGACAGGTACAGGTAAGATTGAATATATCGGATATTTCCCTGCAAATGGTGAATTCAAAATTATCAAGACGCCTGGAAGTTGGGACTATGGTTTCTGTAAAGGTGAATGGAAAGACGATACATACACGCCATCATATAGAGATGGTGGAGATGATCCTGGAAATATAGGACTGACAGATGCAGGGTACTATGACATCGTAGTAAATACAGCAGACAACACCTGTACAATTAAGAAGTACACAAAGACTGTAAACGTAATTGCAGATATGTTTATTACTGGCGATTTCGATTCTTGGGGTCTTACAACTAAGATGAAGGCTATCTCTACAGCCGATGGTCTTGAGAATCATGATTGGGCTGGTTCTGTAACTATCACAGCCAATGGTGGTGTTAAATTCACCGATACCGGTTGGGCTCACAACTGGGGTACTGAATCATTCCCTTATGGAACAGGTGTACAAGGTGGTGGTAACATACCGGCTACTCCTGGAACTTACAAAGTTTATCTGAACGATATTACAGGTTCTTATAATTTTATTGCACAATAATCAATATCGAGGGGATACTTCCTACGATGTGTCCCCTCTTAAAAAGACATTAATATGAAAAAGACATTATATGTAATAGGGCTTTCTCTACTTATTGCGAGTTGTTCCGACAGTTATTCTGATTGGGCGACACCGAAATCAAGCGCACAAGAGGATGCCAAGACAGTGGCACTGACCACTAGTGAGGCTGCAGCTATCGACTACGCGAGCCTTACATCAGACAGTGTTCAGTTGTTTATACCTTCTGTAGCAGTTTCTGATGCTGCCACGACATTGTCTTACAATGCGATAGTATACAACAGCGACAAGTCTAAATCGACTACACTGGTTACCGATGCCAATGGTTATCTGAAGGCTTCTGATTTGAAGACAGCTGTAGAAAACCTTTATGGTAAAAGACCGGACCAGAGGACATTGGCTATGGACGTAACTGGCTTTACAAGAATCAATGGTGAAAGTGTCATCACTACTTCCACTGCAACTGCTAAGGTTACACTTAAAGCTCCATTTATTGACTCTGACTACTATTTGGTGGGCGATTTTGCTGGTTGGAACAAAGAGTCAGCACTCCATTTCACACATATCGGAAGTGGTGATGTTTACGATAATCCTGAATTCTATACTATATTCAAGACAACAGCAGCCAATCAATATTGGAAAGTTATCCCTGCGACCAACTACAATGGTGATTTCTGGTCCGAAGGCACTACGGGTGTTGTCGGTGTAGTAACAGACGGGGACACTTCGTTATCAGGCAACTTGGTGACAACTAGTCCTAAAGCAGGTAAATTGGAGACACCGAGCATATATCGAATGACCATCAATATGATGGATTATAGTTATAAATTTGAAGCGCTCAATTTCAATGAATTTGTCTATGAAATCGGTAATGAAAGTGGATGGAAGACTTCTCATCCTCTGTATGGTGAAAAATTTGACGGTGCCTATCAGGGCTGTTACTACTTGAATGGTGAGTTCAAATTTAAGCCAAACGCCGACAACTGGGATGGCGATTGGGGCAAAGGTTCCGCAGACGGTATTCTTGTACAAGAAGGAGAAAGTAACGTTTCTCTTCCTGACGGAGAAGGAATGTATCTGATCAATGTTGACATTGCAAATATGACTTACGGAATAACGAAAATGAACAAAATCAGCATCATTGGTACTGTTAATGGTAATTGGGATACAGATACGGATCTTACTTACAACACAGAAACCGGTGCATGGGAAACGACAGCAACTCTAAATGCAGGTTCAATGAAATTCCGTATGAACCACGACTGGACTATCAGTTGGGGTGGTGCTAACGGCGATGCGACAAACTTCGGTAGTCTAACCAACAATAACGGAAAAGACCTAAGTGTCGCTGCAGGTAAGTATAAGATTCAGTTGTATTTGACTTACAACGGAAATAGCAAAGTGGTGATGACTGTTCAATAGGTTTATAAGTCTTTTTAGAGATTTTCTTCTCTTTAAAAGGCATAAATTCAAAAGAGGGAACTTTATAATTAAGTTTCCTCTTTTTTATTTGTTATCACCTGAATCTAAAGAAAGTCTGTCTATTCTCGTCCTCACGTCGTGAGAGAAAATTTCCCTTGAAGCGGAATTTTTTATTCTTCAAGGGAAATTATTTTTCCTTAAAGGGAAAATCCCCCGCGCGACGGGGAATTTTTCGACCCTTCAAGCAAGGACTTTTACCGGTCTATTCAAGCACGATTTTACAATCATCCAGACTTTTTACTGTGGCTAATGCTTCATATCTGATACCCTGTTCACGCAATGTGTCACCTCCGTTCTGGAAGGCCTTCTCGATGATGAACCCCATAGCTTCGATTGTCGCACCGGCCTGCTTGCAAAGATCAATTACGCCCATGGAAGCATTTCCATAAGCAAGAAAGTCGTCTATAAACAGGACATGATCTTTAGCCGTCAGATAATCAGAACTGATACATACTGTGTAATTACGGTCTTTGGTAAAAGAATGCACTACGGAAGTAAGCATATTCTCCATCGTCTTCGGCTGTTTTTTCTTAATGAAAACGACAGGCAACTGCATCAGATAACCGACCAAGATAGCCGGTGCTATACCACTCGCTTCTATCGTGATGACCTTATTGATACGCAGGTCTGCAAACAGACTGACGAACTCTTTAGCCAATTCCATCATCAGATTAGGGTCCATCTGATGATTGATAAAACTGTCTACCTTCAAAATACCTCCAGGATAGCATTTTCCATCTTGAAGTATACGTTCTTTTAATAAATCCATGATAATATCTTTGATCTATGATTCTTTTACTCTCAACACTACATTACTAATGATAGCTACCAGTCCGCCAGTCGTGATACCAGACGAGAATATCATGCGGATATTTTCAGGCATCATCTTCAATATATCAGGCATCAATTCCACTCCCATACCGAAAGCAAGACTGATGGCTAAAACCAAAACCGCCTTACGATTCAGTTTTTGAGATGCGATAATTCGTATACCTGCTGCTGCCACTGTACCGAACATCAGCAATGTCGCTCCTCCCAATACCGGCGACGGCATAAGGGAAAATACGATTCCGACAACGGGGAAAAGTCCCAATAGTACCAGCATACCGGCTATAAAGTAACCGACATACCGGCTGGCGACACCTGTCAACTGTATAATACCGTTGTTTTGTGCGAAAATGGAATTAGGGAATGAACTGAAAACACCTGCCAGCATCGAGTTGACACCGTCGGCCAAAACGCCACTAGATACTCTTTTGATATATTTATCACCCTCTACCGGTTCACCTGAAATCATTGAGTTGGCCGTGACGTCTCCCGTCGCCTCTATCGCTGTGACCAAATAGACCAATGCCACAGCAATGACTGATGACAGGTTGAAACTGACACCGAGTTTGAAAGGAATAGGAATGTAAAAGCCCGAAAAACTATTGGCTGTCATAGCATTGAAATCTACCATTCCCATAAAGTATGATATAATATATCCGATGATTATACCTATAAAGATGCTGCTCATACGGATATATTTACTGTGCGTGCAATTGAGAAGAGCTACACTGATGAGTACGATAGCCGCAACAATAAGATTATTGTAAGAGCCGAATGTCCCGTTGGTCATGGCATCATTACCGCCACCGCAAGAGATGACACCGACCTTGATCAGACTCAGTCCGATAAGCAATACTACAATTCCACTTACAAGTGGTGTAATCACCTTGCGCAGATACTTGAAAGTAAAACTGACGATAATCTCTACTGGAGCGCCCAGAATACAGGCTCCGAAAACCATAGGGAGTCCACCCAATGTACCTATTGAGATGATAGGACCAATAAAGGAGAAGCTAGTACCTTGCACACAAAGCAGCCCGCAACCTACCCTGCCGATTTTTCTACATTGTATAAATGTAGCTAATCCGGATACGAAAAGAGACATTGAAACAAGGAAACCTGTCAACGCCAAGTCGAGATGCATTGCCTTAGCAATGATTAAAGCTGGTGTGATGATAGCCACGAAGATAGCCAATAAGTGCTGGATGGCCGCAAAAAGTGTATCATACAATGGCGGTCTGTCATTGATACCGTAGATTAATCCTTTGGATTGCTGTTCGTTATTGCTCATTGTGATTTTTAGTTTTAAAACTGCAAAAGTACACATTTTTTTGAATTTCTGTATTATTTATATTCATTAATTTAATGTGGATGTAAAATATATAGCAGATCAATGGATACATTGGTTTATGCGCAACAACAGTGCAACCGTTTGCGCGTCTGTAAAATCACTATAATCCATTTTCAAAAACACAT
>NZ_CALMHT010000138.1 GCF_937863835.1 uncultured Prevotella sp. | reverse complement strand
TTATAAAGAATAGACATATTACAATTTTTCTTTTAAGTTAAACAATCACGACATCACGCATCTGTGCACCTCCGCTTTCTGTCATGGCTCAGGAGTTTCCTGAACACGGTTGCAAAGGTACAACATAATTGAGGCGATTCCTAGTAAATAGGAACCGCCAATAATCCAAAATGCAATGAGACGAAAGCGATAGAAAAAATCATATATAATAAATAGAGACAAGACTTTATATTATCTCTTCGGTATGGCATACTTGTCGTCCAACAGTTCGAGATATCGTTTGTTGATGAGATGTTCCATTTCTGTAAGAGTCTGTTCCCTTACAGCAGGTTTCAACTGGCATTCCCATATTGTCATAACGCTCCATCCCATAGCTTTAAGAGCCTTGTGGTTTTCCAAGTCACGCTCTTTATTGCGTGCTATCTTTCCACGCCAGAATTCCGTGTTCGTTTTAGGCAGATGGGAATCCTCGTGCCCATGCCAAAAACAACCATGGATGAATATCACGATACCGTATTTGCGCATCACGATGTCGGGAGTGCCTGGCAGACGGCGACAGTTTTTACGGTAGCGATACCCATGGGCGAAAAGATACCTGCGGACGATCATCTCAGGTTTCGTATCTTTGCCATGTACATGAGACATACAACGATGACGTGTCTTTTTATCGAAAATATCCATAAGTAATCAATTGCAAAGATAGCCTTTTTAATTATTTCAGTATATTAAAGTGAATAAAAAATATGCTTTTTAGATTTTTAGTTGTATATTTGCACATTTAAATAAATCTTTGACTATCACGAACAATTAAATTATGCCAGATAATATCATTAGGATTACCGATTTCCTAAAACATAACATAGAACACGAAATCGGTCAGGTATATGGCCCCGAAACGTTAAACCCGGACGGGACCGTGCTTCCATTCAACGACCAAGCGGCTCTTGTCACACATTATGCACAGTTACGCCATGATCCGGTTAACGCCCGTTTCTACCATCGTGCCGTTGACATACTCGATTCATGGTATTTATGGATAGACGAAAACAGGGAGAACCGTAGAATCGCCGATGCTGATTTTGCGGCCGACAATGTTGACGCTTTCCAGGCATACCTCTTTAACGATTTGTTCGACGTACCGTTCCCCACACCGGCTAATCCGAGATTCACCTTTATAGATTTGTTCGCCGGCATTGGCGGTTTCCGCATGGCCATGCAAAATCTCGGCGGCAAATGCATTTATTCTTCCGAATGGGATGAGCAGGCGAAAAAGACATATCTGGCGAATTACGGTGAACTCCCGTTCGGTGATATCACCCAGGAATACACGAAAAGTTTCATCCCCGATCATTTCGACATCCTATGTGCCGGATTCCCCTGTCAGGCGTTTTCTCTTGCGGGTAAAAGGAGGGGCTTCGAGGAAACACGTGGAACATTGTTCTTCGATGTAGCGGAAATATTACGCAGGAAACAACCGAAAGGTATTTTCCTCGAAAATGTAAAAGGTCTCAAAATCCATGACCACGGAAGGACGTTCGACGTCATCAAGAATACGCTCGACGAAGTAGGCTATGTCATAGCCGACGACCCCGCTATTGTGAACGCCATGAATTTCGGCGTACCTCAACATCGTGAAAGGGTTTACATCATCGGTGTCAGGAAAGATATAGCCGAACGGAATGGAATTACCCGTGAAACGATACAAAACAGTTATCCGGAACCGACGGATACGACCAGACGATTCCGTGACATCAAAGAAGATCATGAAGTCAGTGTGAAATATTATCTTTCCACCCAGTATGTTCAGACTTTGATAAACCATAAGGCACGGCATGAGGCGAAAGGAAACGGATTCGGCTATGAGATAATCCGGGACGATCAGGTCGCCAATGCCATCGTCGTAGGAGGAATGGGCAGGGAGCGTAACCTCGTCATAGACAACCGTCTCACCGATTTTACACCGATAACCCATATCAAAGGAGTAGTAAACCATGAGGGAATCCGCCGTATGACTCCCCGTGAATGGGCACGGTTACAGGGCTATCCCGACAATTTCATCATTCCGGTTGCCGATGCATCCGCATATAAGCAGTTCGGCAATTCCGTCGCCGTACCTGCCATTCAGGCTACATCCGGAAAATTATTAGAACTTTTAAATATCCAATAACCATGATAACAGGAAACAAAGGGGAATGGAGCGAATTATATGCTCTTTTTAGAATACTCGGTGATAAAAAAATATACTCCGGTGACGGTATGCTTAATCGACTTGATACTTTCTATCCTGTCATTAAAATTATCCGGGACGAATTAGAACGTCATTTGGAGTATTCCATAGAAAAAGATATTGTCGTACTTACCGAAGATAACAAAGAATTCATAAGAATCAACATACCTGAATTTCTTGAAGAATCGGAAAAACTGTTCCATGAAATTAAGACTGCGCATACGAGTGCTTTTGAAATACCTTCAATGGAGGGTTTTATGCAAAAGATACATTGTCGGAAACTGAAGGCGAAGTCTTCAGACAAGGCTGATATCCATATAGTCATTCATGATTATCATACAGGAACCGAGCCTAATCTGGGGTTCAGTATCAAGTCTGCGGCTGGTGCCAAACCCACTTTGTTAAATGCATCTGTCGCCACGGAATTTGAATATAAAATTGTTGGAGGCAAAATTGACAGCGAATTCGAAGATAGAATCAATAACATCAATGGTTCACGTAAAATTCAAGATCGCGTGAATGCAATTTACGATAACGGATGTCGATTGGAATTCGTTAAAACGGGTAGTCCCGTATTTATGAACAACCTTCGTATGATAAGCGACCATCTTCCCGAGATTGTCGGTTGGCTTATGGCCGACAGCTATCTCAACAGAAATATGAATATTGTTCAGGCAGTAGAAAGGATCATCGCTAAGAATCCTTTGAACTATGATTTATCTTTTAATCACGATTTTTACGGTTACAAGGTCAAAACACTGCTAACTGTTTCTGCATTGGGAATGTTGCCTGCCACAACTTGGAACGGTCGTTATGAGGCTACTGGCGGTTATCTCGTGGTAAAAAGTGATGGGGATATTGTGTGCTTTCATATATATGACCGTAACATGCTGGAGGATTATTTATATCAGAATACAAAATTCGAAACGCCGACAGGTGGTAGATATAATCTCGCCAAGGTTTACAAAAATGATGATGGCGATTATTATTTTAATCTTGTCCTTCAGGTCAGATTTATTAATTAAAGGAGAATATTTCTATTGAAAATACCATAGTCATTTTCTTCTAATTAACAAGTGTATCGATGAAATTATTTGGATTCTCCCACCAATACACCTTTCCCCCTTTCTGTTTGTTATCAAACAACAGTGAATAATACACCTTTCCCGTAGACAGCGACTTCACGATCTTGAAGCAGCGTCTGGGCA
>NZ_CALMHT010000137.1 GCF_937863835.1 uncultured Prevotella sp. | reverse complement strand
CTAAGCTATTAAGTAAATAGATGTAGCTCTGGAACCTCCACCAAACCTCCACCCATCCTCCACCTCGATAATTGAATTAAACAAAGCGTTGTTTTGTCAAGAAACAGTCAGAGATTCTACACAGCGGCTCTGTAGACACTCTACACCACCGCTGTAGACAAATCACAGAAGTGGTGTAGAGTGATTACAGCGGTGGTGTGAAGTGTCTACAACGGTGGATAAAAAAAATAATCGGGCAGATATTTTATTTATTAATTGAAATCATATATTTTTTTGTAACCTTCAAACTGACATTCTTTAGAATATTCATAATCATGATACATCTCGATGATTCTCTTCTGTTGCTCAGGTGTCAGCAATTTTCGACCGTGGTTGTAGTGGTAATAAGTACCGCCACCACCTAGATATCCCTGGATTCTCGCCCTTAACTCTATTTCATCCTTTCGCTTCAGTTGATTGAGCATTTTATCAAACCCGTAAGCACCGTTTATGACCCTTATCTGTATGAAGTGTACGCAATTTTCATTCTTATAGGAGTCAGGGTAGATGGCAGGACCGTGAGTCATTCCATCAGGGATATTCATTCCTGCAAGATGGCGCAGACAGTCATTTGCCTTCGGGCAGGCGTGGTTGAAGCAGTTCTCCCAGAATTTGGGCGTAAACTCATAATTAAAAGTCAGTTCGTCTTCGTTCTTTTCCATTGTTGTCTTTTATATAATTGTTAAATATTATTTGTTAAAACATCGCCTCGAAAAAAGGTGGAGGATGGGTGGAGGTTTGGTGGAGGTTCCAGAGCACCGCATACCTTCATATTCACTTATGTTCCAGAACGATACAGTGAAAAAGCTCTTCTTTGGTGGAGGATGGAGGTTAAAATGAAAATTATTTTTCCTGAATGATATATTGATTGGAAGTCTTGGTCTTTCTGCGCACATATCCCATATCAGTTAAGCATCTGCCCAGAGAGAGACTTGTCGTCTTCAACCGTCTGAATGTAGGGAATTTTCGTTCCAGCGTTTCCAGAATATCATCCAGCGTATGCGGATCGCCCTCCATACTGCTGTCCGGGGTCTCGAAGGTCATCCTGATCATCTGCATATAGTCGTCCACCCGCTGGAAACGCAGGTTGTGCGCCATCAGCAGTGCCGTCTCCTCATCCGTAAACCAATAACGCTCACCATCCAGAATCTCCTGTTTCAGTTGGGCGTACAACTGCTGATAATCGGTTCTGCCATCGGTATCTATCTCGTCAGCCTCAACACAGATAAAGCGGCGACTTCCCGTAGGGTCGGTCAACGGTCGGTCGTTGTTGGTCGTGGCTATGAAGGAAGCGTATCGCCTGCGTACCTCGAAGGCTTTGCCATAAGGCGGACGCATCTTCACCTCCGAACTGGACAGGATATATTTCAGCAACGGGTGTTTGGTGGGCGACAGACTGTCGAACTCGTCGATGTTAATCAGGGCAAACGAGGTAAGACTGAGGTTGAGTGCGGTGTCGCTCTTGATCTCTATCTTGTCATTGTAGTAATCACGGAGGGCAGGGGGCAAAATCATCCCACAAAACGTGGTCTTCCGGCTTCCCTGTCTGCCGATAAGCAACGGCACGATGGCATTGCCGTGCTGACGGTCCTTCCCCATCCAGTGGGCGACGGTAGACAACATCCATACATGGAAACGGTGGCGCCACTCTTTGTCGGCGGTCCTGATCCTGTCGGCCATCGTCCCCACTCTGTCCCTGCCGTCCCATCGGGGCAGGTGGTCCAGATAATCGTTCACGGGGTCGTATTCGGGAATCATCGTCGACTCGATATACCTCGTGATGTCCTTGTCCCACGATTCCAGTCCCGCCTTCAGCGCCCTGATTGCCATCGTGTTGCGCACGCTCTTGGTGAGGTCTTGGAAAGTGAAGTTGAAATTGTCCTTCGACCGATATTGCGCCACTCCCGTCATCACATTCAGACGAAGGTCGTAATTGGCATTGAGAAACGCCTCGGTGCGGTAGGTTAGCAAAGCCGACGGTTTGATATACTTATAAGGTGAGACCGACTTGAGCGTGGTCCGGTAGACCTCGTTGAACGTGTCTTCCACGAAATCCCTCATCTCGAAAAATTCAGTTTTGTACAGCGTCATCTTCACGGCATAAGCCATCGGCAGTCCCGTCTCATGACAGTTCTCAGCCAGTTTCTGTATCATCTTGCACGAACGGAAAGAAGCATCTTCCTCGTCGAGCGACTTCTCGCAGGCATCACGGACACAGGATGTGTACTGTTTGCGGAGCATGTACAACTTAGTCATGCCCAGTTCCGTCTCATAGTCGGAGATGGCCGGCCGCGGTTGGGTAAAATCGGGCATGTCTTCGTCCGCCTCACTGACCAGTACCGGCATGGAGTCAGCACGATAGAAGACATCGACGTCGCTGCTCAACGGGCATCGGTGCCGGAGCGTCGGTTCCAGTCGGTCGACGGTGATACCGAGTTGCGCCGAATAGATATAATGCAGTCGTCTGTAAGCCTGATGATGGAACACGGCGGCATCCTTTTCGTCCGTGGGCACCGTATTTTGATAAGAGACGGCACGGCACACGATTTTCACATCCCTGCCCGTAGCCCCCACGAAGGTGAGACACGTATAAGGGATTTTCGCCACCGCCTGCCGGAGTTCCACAGCCGTGTCGATGTCCGGAAGATTATTTACTTCGAGCAGCACGAGGGCATTGTAGCCCTTGAAGTCCACCCTACCCTTATACTTGGCATATTCGGCGCCGAAGCACACCGAGGGCAGTCCGTTGACAGGATGCCCATAACCACGATATTGTGCCACTTCTCCGGCATACTTGCCATCGCGAATGATCGTCACAACATCGTCAAGGGATACCCGCGAGTAACGCTCGGCGTTACTTGTCTTACTAATAATATTTATTGTCATCTTATGTAATCCTTTTTACCTATATGAAGAAAAGGGAGTGCAAAGGTAATCAAAAAATCCCGTAATATTTGCATTTTTACTGTATATTTTATACATAGCGGAGAATATTACGGGAATTTGGAACAATTCGGGAGGGATTCTGTAG
>NZ_CALMHT010000136.1 GCF_937863835.1 uncultured Prevotella sp. | reverse complement strand
GCAATTGACACTCATACCTTTGAACTGAGTCATGTAGATAATACCTTTACTGTCTACTTGTCTACGATGACATATAGCGACCCTGAGCAAATAACATATTTATATAGTCTGAATGGTGATAAATGGATAAAACTGCAACAAGGTAAGAACGAATTGACCTTCTCACATTTGCCTTCAGGAACATATCATTTCCGTGTAAAAGCGCTCGACAATAAGTCGGAATCAGATGTACGCGAATTTGTTGTGGAGATACATCCTGCATGGTATTTCTCAATTTGGGCAAAATTGTTTTATTCTGCTATTGTTATTTTATTTGTTATATGGTACCTTCGTTCACGCCGCCGCAAGGAGCAGGATCGCCTTCGCCTGCAGGAACATATTCATGCCGAAGAGCTCAGTGAATCCAAATTGCGCTTCTTCATGAATATATCCCATGAGATACGTACCCCTATGACTCTTATTGTTGCCCCTTTGCTGTCCTTGATGAAAGAAGATAATGATGTGCATCGTCATAGTGCTTATGTCACCATTAAGCGCAATGCGGAACGTATACTGCATCTTATTAACCAGATGATGGATATGCGAAAGATAGATAAAGGACAGATGGCAATGCGGATGATGGAAACGAATATCGTCACTTTTGCCGATGAAATATACACATTGTTTAGTCAACAGGCAAAGACAAAGAACATCAACTTCAAATTTGAGCATGATTCAGATGATATACCAGTCTGGATTGATCGAGGTAACTTTGATAAAGTATTAATGAATATTTTATCCAATGCGTTTAAATTTACTAGTACAGGTGGTGAAGTGATAATATCCATAACACATAATAAGGATAATGTAAGTATAGCTGTTAGTGATGATGGTGAAAAGATTCCTGAAGATAAATTGGGTAAGATTTTTGAGCGTTTCTATCAGGCATCGTCTATGACCAATGACAGGCAAACAGGAACCGGTATAGGACTGGACCTTACACGCTCACTTGTAGAATTGCATCATGGTACCATCTCGGCACGAAATAAAGAAAAGGGATGTGTGTTTATTGTTACGATACCATTAGGTAGTGCCCATCTTCGTCCTGAAGAGATGATAAAGGATGATGAACCGATGGAAGAGAATCCATTATATGGCATAGAAAATTTTGATGATTCCGAAGAAGAAGATATTGTTGAAAATATACCTCAAATGGCAGTATCGAATAAGAAACGTCCTGTAATCGTAATTGTAGAAGATGATGAGGATATCCGGAAATATCTTAATGAACAATTATCAGGAGATTATACTATTATTGAATGTTCAGATGGTAAGGAGGCGTTACCAATAATACTAAAAGTTGTTCCTTCTCTGGTTATCAGTGATATCATGATGCCTGAGATGGACGGTAATACTCTTTGTGCCAAGATAAAAACAAATGTAAACACGAATCATATACCTGTCATCCTTCTTACGGCAAAGAATCGTGACGAGGATAAACTAGAGGGACTCGAAACAGGTGCCGACGCCTATATCGTAAAACCATTTAACATGGATATTTTGCGCCGTACGATTATCAATCAACTCAATGCCCGTAACATGCTGCGTAATAAGTTTACGGGTAAGGAAAGTCAGGAAGAACACATAGATGAGATACAGGTGAAATCGCCTGACGAAAAATTACTTGAAAGGGTAATGACCGTTATCAATCAGAATATAGTCAATACAGAACTCAGTGTGGACATGATTGCCGAGGAAGTTGGCATCAGTAGGGTTCATCTGCATCGTAAGATGAAAGAGCTGACCAATCAGACACCTCACGACCTGATTCGGAATATTCGTCTAAAGAAAGCAGCCAATCTTTTATCCACTCAACATCAGAACATAACGGAAGTAATGTATGCATGTGGTTTTGGAAATGCGGCATCTTTCTCTACCATGTTCAGAAACATGTATGGAATGACACCACGCGATTATATGAAAGAGCATCTCCAACGAAATGGAGATGCTTAAGGGTACAATCTCTTTACCGAGTGACTAAATCATTGAAATAAACATTTATTATAACTATTAACCGCAATTAAAACTTACGAAATGAAAAATTATCTATATCTATATAACCTCCTAACGCTTTAGTGGCATAATTGAATATTGCATATTTCGTGCCCATGAAGAAACGGCGATAGTCGAATCGCATCTTGAAGTCGATACCAGTCTTTTCCCATTTCTTACCATCCGTACTATAATAGAATGTGGCGATGTCCTTGCTTGGATTAAAATCTCCGTCTATTCGGAGATAGATTTTCTTTGATTTGATTGCGATACGCGATTGGTCGGATATATCAACTCCCTCTACCGCTTTATCTTTATCAGACAGTTTCACTGATGCTGTTTGCATGGAAAGAAATATCTTGCCGTTTTCGTTACTGATTGTAAGAAGCCCAGAGTCTCCGTTGAACGCAGCGAATCCAGCCCTGTCGCCATCTTTCATCTTCGAAATATCTATGGCAATGCTCGCGCTGCATAAAGGACCTTCCATACGTTGGGTTATCGTGTTGGGAGCGGTAAAGATATTCTCAGCAATTCTACTTGTTTTCAATCTGAGGAATCCTTTGCGTTCTGTCAGGGTCCACGCTGTCTTGATTGGATTATGGTTCCACTGCCAGTTGATTTTCAGTTTATCACCGTTAAAGTCGTCGCTTACTACCAATGGAATGTCTTTGCATCCGCTTACGGGTTTATTCATGACTTCCGGTATATTCCCGTTCTTATCTCCAAGGATAGGCCAACCGTCAATCCATCTACATGGCATCAGGGTTAGCACACGACCTATCGCGCCTCTGTCCTGGAATATGACGCCATACCAGTTTCCATCTTTGTTATCGACAATGGTACCCTGTCCTACATAAGGAAATCCTCCAAATGTAGTTTCCAATATCACTTTCTTTTCATAAGGGCCGGTGATGTTGTCAGCTCGATAGCAGACTTGACGGCGGGGCTTCCCTACAGGCCAAGAGATCATCAATAGGTAATATCGCCCATTATATTTAATGGCACGACTGCCCTCAAGAAGTCCCGTCTCGTCAGAGTCACGCTTAAATATCAATTGGTCAACTCCTCCTTTCTTCAATCCGGTAAGATCACTATTCAGTTCTTGCAACTTACCGGTATTACTGAACACATATACCCTCCCGTCATCATCAAAGAAGAGCGAGGCATCATGGAAGTGCGGCAGTCTGCTGTGCAGTTGCCATCCCTTGCATGGATCTTTGGTCGTATAAATATAAGTATTGCCACCTGGATTGTCATTAGGTGCAAAAAGAGCATAGAATGTCCCGTTGTGATACTTCAATGATGTAGCCCATTGACCTCTGCCATATACTGTACCATTCTGCATATCATACTTAGGAGAATCTGTAAGACGGTCAAAGAGATAACTTACCGTTTCCCAGTTTACCAAGTCTTTGGAACGCATAATCGGACCGCCAGGCATCAGATGCATGGTCGTACTCGTCAGATAATAGTAATCACCAACGCGTATCACATCCGGATCGGGCACGTCTGCCCATAACATGGGATTACGGAATTGCTGTGAAGCAGTAACCGGAAGACTTAGTATCAATAATAATACGACAATGTACTTTTTCATAAAGATTTGTTTTTCCTAATTCTGTTTGCAAAGTTATAAAGTATTTGTTTTAAACATATTAAATGATGTATCAATAATATTTGCCTGTGTAACAAAAATAAATAAATAGCTGTTATTTCAAATTTAATGTCAATAAAGAAACAGAGAAAAAAGTAAATGATACAATAGAACTGGATATTATATATTTATATTGTTATCTTTGCATCAGATTATATTAAATAAATCAGTATAAATGAAAAAATCAACAATCCTATTATGTTCCCTGTTGGCGTTATCTACCATGGCAGATGCACAGACAGCGAAATTTTCATCCTTTTCTTATAGTGGCAATGATGCCCGTTACGATAAGAAAATAGACAAGAACAACCAGTATCTGAATCCTATTCTCTCAGGATTCTACCCCGATCCTTCTATCTGTCGTAAGGGTGATACTTATTATCTTGTCAATTCATCATTCAGTTTCTTTCCCGGTATTCCTACCTTTGTCAGTAAAGATCTTGTCAACTGGACACAGATTGGCAGTGTACTCGACCGAAAGAGTCAGTTGCCTCTTGAACATCAGGGCGTTTCGCGCGGTATTTTTGCGCCTGCTATAACATATAACGAGAAAAACAAGACATTCTATATGATAACCACCAACGTGGGAGCAGGCAATTTCTTCGTAAAGACTAAAGACCCTGCCAAAGGGTGGAGTGAACCGATATATCTGCGCCAGGTGAATGGTATCGACCCCTCTTTCTTCTTCGATAAAGACGGTAAAGGATATATTGTAAATAATGCTGAACCGGATGGAGGACACTCTTACGAAGGCGAGCGTGCTATACATATTCATCAGTTTGACGTAAAGGGCGACAGTATTTTCGGCAGTGAAAAAGAGATACTGCGTAGTGGTACCCACGTACAGAAGAACCCTATCTGGATAGAAGGACCGCATCTCTTCCGTGTAGGCAACTATTACTATCTGATGTGTGCCGAAGGTGGTACAGGCGACTGGCACAGTGAAGTGATTCTTCGCAGTAAGAATCCGATGGGACCATTCGAGGAGTACGCAGGGAATCCTATTCTCACACAGCGCACCGGTTTGGATCCTAACCGCGATGATATTGTTACCAGTACAGGCCATGCTGATCTTGTACAGACTCCAAAGGGTGACTGGTATGCAGTCTTTCTCGGTTGCCGTCCTTACGATGGCGACAATTATAACACAGGACGGGAGACATTCCTTTTGCCTGTAACATGGAAAGACGGCTGGCCTACTATTCTAGAAAAAGGGAAAGTGGTACCTACAGTCGTTAATAAGAAAGGATTGCAACCAATTGCCGACAGCAAGTTGACTGGTAATTTCTCATACACGGATCATTTTAGTGGCAGCAAACTGGATAACCGTTGGATGTTCCTTCGTAATCCGTCCCAATTTTATACACTTGGTAAAGATGGTTTGACTATCAATCCATTACCATCCAATATTTCCCAACTGGAATCGCCGTCAGCAATATTCTGCCGCCAGCAGCATCTTGATTTTACAGCGCAGACAACCGTATCATTTTCACCTAAGTCAGATAAAGATCTCGCAGGTTTCACACTCCTGCAGAATGAAGTGTTCAATTTTGTATTCGGCAAGACGATGATTGGCGGTAAAACGGCAATCATTCTGAACCGTGCTGAGAAAACCAATGTAACCATCGGCAGTGCCTTCCTCACCGGAGAAGAGGCCAGTCAACCGATAAATCTAAAGATAACAGGCAAGGGCCGTTACTACAGTTTCGAGTATTCGGTAGGTGACAGCAACGAATGGCATACATTAGCACAAGGTGTGGATGCCAGCAATTTAAGTACCCACCAGTCTGGTGGATTCATAGGCGTTATGATAGGATTATATGCAACATGCGGAGAGTAATCCGTATATACATTATTAATAAAGCCCGCTCCAAATGAAGCGGGCTTTATTAATATCTTCTGTGATCTTTATTCATCAGCAATCGTGAAGTCGAGTTGTTTCTTCTCCAAATTAGCGCGGGCAACCTGAATCTTGATTTCATCACCCAATTGATACTTGTTATGATTACGGCGTCCGATAAGACAATAATTCTTTTCATCGAAATCATAATAGTCATCACCGAGGTCTCTGATAGGCACCATACCTTCACAATGGTTCTCGTCTATCTCGCAATAGATACCATAAGACGTGATACCGCTGATATGGGCATCGTACACTTCACCTATCTTATCACCCATAAACTCGACCATCTTATATTTGATGCTGTCGCGCTCTGCATTGGCAGCTACCTGTTCCATATCAGAGCAGTGCTCGCACAGTTCTTCGTAATGATCTTTGTTGGCACTTCGTCCACCTTCTTGATAACGGGTAAGTAATCTGTGTACCATCGTATCCGGATAGCGGCGGATAGGACTTGTAAAGTGAGTGTAATACTCGAACGCTAGTCCGTAGTGACCGATATTGTGTACACTGTACTTCGCTTTCATCATGGCCCGCAGAGCCACCGTTTCAATCAGTTTCTGTTCACGCTTGCCGGCGCAGTCGTCCATCAGTTTATTGAGACTACGTGTTATCTCACCTTTAGTGCCGGCAGTCTTCAGTTTATAACCGAATTTGACAATAAACTGTTTCAACGTCTCCAGTTTTGTGGGGTCAGGATTGTCATGAATACGATAAGGCAGTGTCTTGGCCTTAATACCCTTCGGCACCTTACCGATACTTTCAGCTACGGTACGGTTGGCCAGAAGCATGTATTCCTCTACCAACTTGTTGGCATCTTTCGATTTCTTGAAATAACAACGGATAGGTTTCCCCTTTTCATCAACATCAAAATGCAGTTCTTCGCGGTCGAATTTCACTGAGCCGTTTTTGAATCTTGCAGCCCTCAGTTTCTTAGCCAGACGGTCAAGTTGTATCAGTTCTGTGGCCCATTCACCTTTATAACCACCCTTGGGAGCATCTGGTGCAGGAGTTCCGGTACTGTCTATAACACCGTTGTCTTCCAGTATAGCCTGTACTTCCTCATAAGCAAACCTGCGATTACTCTTGATCACCGTATGAGCCAAATGCCACTTCTTGATATTGGCATCCTCGTCCAGTTCGAAAATCACACTATAAGTCAGTTTCTCTTCATCAGGACGCAGCGAACAGATAAAGTTGCACAGACGTTCAGGCAGCATAGGTATGGTTCGGTCTACCAGATACACACTTGTAGCCCTGTTTACAGCCTCTTTGTCTATAATAGAACCTTCTGTGACATAGTGCGACACATCGGCGATATGCACACCCACTTCCCAAAGTCCCTTCTGCAGTTGACGGATAGAAAGTGCGTCGTCGAAGTCCTTTGCATCTTTCGGGTCGATAGTGAACGTCGTGACATCACGGAAGTCCTCTCTTTCCTTATAGTCCTGTTCTGTTATCTCACCACTGATCTTATCAGCGGCATCTTCTACAGCCTTTGGATAAACATAAGGCAGACCGTACGAAGCAAGTATGGAGTTCATCTCCACATTGTTGTCGCCCTTCTGTCCCAATACATCTACTATCTCGCCTACAATATTCTTACTCTCCTTGCTCGGCCATTGTGTGATTTTCACCACCACCTTATCATCCGTCTTTCCACCTTTCAGTTTACGTTTTGGAATGATAATATCGTGAACGAAAAGATTACTCTCCGTAATACAGAAAGCGATATCCTTATCAACTTTCAGTTTACCGACGAAGGTATCCTTGGCATGACTGAGCACCTCTGTGACCATAGCCTCTTTGATATGGTTCTGCCGGCGCGCCATAAAGGCTACTCGTACGCGGTCGCCGTTCAGAGCGAACATCGAGTTACGTTCGGCTACAAATACAGGCTTGCCGCCATCATCGGGCAGGAAACTGTTTTTGCCGTTACTTTTGCGCACAAACTTACCTTCCTGCACTTGTCCTTTCATGTTCAGGCAATAGGAATTTTCCGAAACTTTACTGAGATAATCATCCCAAGCCATCTCTTCCATAATGTCAATCGC
The DNA here is from genome assembly GCF_937863835.1 of uncultured Prevotella sp. Classification (GTDB taxonomy): domain Bacteria; phylum Bacteroidota; class Bacteroidia; order Bacteroidales; family Bacteroidaceae; genus Prevotella. The sequence continues at coordinate 13,732 of NZ_CALMHT010000136.1, read as the reverse complement.
CAGCATTTTCAGCGGATGAGTATCCAAATGCAATGATTTGAAAATTTGTTTGAAGCTATATGTCTCGTTGGCACCACTTTCGAAGAAATTCTGCAGTGCTTCTACCAACTGTTTCTTCGACATCCTTTTGCCACCTTTTTTATTCTTTCCCATCATAGTTATGTTTTTAATTAGATTTACTCTAAACACCTCTCGCAAAGGTACTAAATAATTCGCAATAAGCAATAAAAGCATTCCTTTTTTTGATTATTTATACATTGGCACCGCTGCGCGAGAAAATTTTGCTTCAAGGGAAATTATTTCTTCTTCAAGGATAATTTATTTCCCTTAAGCGCAATTTTTCTCGGGCGACGGGAATAAAATCTGCATTATATTTTTGGGGAAATAAATATGATACATACTTAGAAATTCATGTAATAAGAAAAAGTTAGAGGTAATTATTTAGTTCATATCTTTGCATTATTAATACTGGAGGCATCCAGATTAATGAAATAATTTAAGACACATTAGAAATCCAGGTGCTGTGAAGCACTTGGATTTTGTATCAGGAATTTTATCAGCGGAAATCTCGAAATGCCGATACAAAAGGTTCCTATAAATCGTGGAGAACTGAAAAAATCGTATTTACGGCCACAGAAAATAAAGATGTAACAAGTTTAGAAATCTATGTAACATCCGATTTTGTATTATAATAACAGATATTATAATTTTGCAAAGTTTTTTATAACCAAATACCAAAATAAATGATACCAACAACCAAAAATTATCCAAACGACAGTTAAATCAAAATTCAAAATTATGAAGAACTGCAATCGAAGTCTATTAATGTATTAATTTTTAAACGATGGAAAATGTAAAACATTTAATTAAAGGATTTGTTCCTGTGCTCATATTACTTTTCTTATGTAATATCGGCATATATGCCCAAAGCGGTATATCCATAAGAGGAACAGTCGTTGACAAAAACAATGAGGCTATTATAGGAGCCTCGGTCATAGTGAAAGGTAGAGGAAATACCGGCACTGTATCCGACCTGTCCGGTCAATTCACTTTAACAGTACCGAATTCCAATACTACTATCGTCATCTCATACATAGGTATGAAAACAAAAGAGATGAAGATAGGAAACAGCCGTAATATCAAAGTAACTCTTGAAGAAGACAATGCACAACTGAATGAAGTTGTTGTCGTAGGTTACGGTCAACAGAAGAAAGCGAGTGTGGTAGGAGCCATCACGCAGACTGATGCCAAAACGCTCGAACGTTATTCGGGTGTTCCATCATTAGGTCAGGCCCTGACGGGTAACCTCCCGGGTGTTATAACATCTTCTTCTACAGGTATGCCTGGTGAAGAAGATCCAAAAATAATCATCCGTGCCCAAACATCATGGAACAACAGTGACCCTCTGGTATTGGTTGATGGTGTAGAACGTCCGATGAATACTGTTGATATCGCATCTGTAGAAAGTATATCTGTATTAAAGGATGCGTCTGCCACAGCCGTATATGGTGTCAAAGGTGCGAATGGTGTCATCCTTATCACCACCAAACGTGGTCACGAAGGTAAGGCAAGCGTTCATGTTAAGGCTAATGCTACTATGAAGGTCGTATCAAAATTACCCGAAAAGTTTGACTCTTACGACACTTTCATGTTGCTAAACCAGACTGTAGAGCGCGAACTTGCTGTCTCTCCCAACGCGTGGGGCAGTTACAAACCGAAACAGATCATCAACAAATACCGTTATCCTGCTAATCAGGAAGAATGGGACAGATATCCTAACGTTGACTGGCAAAGCGAATTATTCAATGATTATGCGATGTCATACAATTCTGGTGCAGATATCTCAGGTGGTACCAAATTCGTGAAGTATTTTGCAGCCGTTGATTTTGTTCATGAAGGCGACCTTTTCAAAACATTCAAGAATACAAGAGGATATACATCCGGATTCGGATACAACCGTATCAATATGCGTGCGAATCTTGACTTCAATCTGACAAAGACAACTAAGTTCTCTGCCAATCTATTTGGAAGCAATGGTGTGCGCCATTTCCCGTGGGGACAAGGTAGTGATGCCAGCGCTTACTGGGCATCTGTATACCATTCGGCACCAGATGCCATGCGTCCTGTTTACAGCGACGGCACTTATGGTTGGTATGCACCACGTAACGCCGATGTACCGAACTCGGTAGCAAGTCTTGCAACAAGTGGAGACGAAAAGAAAACGAACACCCAGATTACGACCGACTTCATCTTGCAACAACAGTTGGATATGATTACGAAGGGATTAAACTTCAAAGCAAGTCTTTCTTTCGATAATACGATGATAGAAGAAAGCCGTGGTATCAATGACCTATACAACGACCCTCAACGTAAATGGATCAATCCTGATACCGGTGAAGTGACTTATCAGCAAAGTGAAGATTATACCGAAACTGTAAACTGGTCGACACAAGGTGGTAGTGTAAATACTGGTGCTACATACCGCAGACTATATTATCAGTTACAACTTAACTATGCACGTCAGTTCGGTAAACATGATGTTACAGCGATGGGGCTTTTCAGTCGTGAGAAATATGCTACGGGTTCCGAGTTCTACCACTATCGTGAAGACTGGGTATTCCGCGCTACATATAATTATGCGATGAGATATTTCGCTGAAATAAACGGAGCTTACAATGGTAGCGAAAAGTTCAGTTCCGACAAACGGTTCGCATTTTTCCCTTCCGTTTCTGCTGGATGGATGATTACAGAAGAACCTCTGCTGAAACCTATAACCAAATATGTCGATATGTTGAAGGTTCGTGCATCATGGGGACGTATTGGTGACGATAATGTCAGTGGACGCTGGTTGTACAAAGACACTTATACGTATGGTGGCAACACACAGATGGGCAACTATGCTTCGACCTCACCTTATACTATATATACTCAAAGTCAACTTGGTAACACGAATGTGTCATGGGAAACAGTTGAAAAACGCAATCTCGGATTCGATTTCGCTTTCTTAAAAGGTTTAATAGCCGGTTCCTTTGATATATTCAAAGACAAACGTAGCGACATTCTAATCGCCGGCAGTTCACGTGCTATCCCTTCCTATTTCGGAGCCACAGCACCAAGTGCCAATCTTGGCGAAGTGGAAAGTCATGGTTACGAAATGGTTATCAGACTAAACAAAGCATGGAACAGAGATTTCCGTACATGGGCCAACTTCAATATGACTCATGCCGTAAACAAAATTAATTTTGCCGACGACCCTGAATTGAAGGCGGCATATCTGAAGAGTCAGGGATATTCCATCAATCAGGTTCGTTCTTACCTTGATTACGGATATATCACATCATGGGATGATTTATATGGAAGTACTGAACGCGAAACAAACAACAGCACCAAATTACCTGGAGACTATCAGGTCATTGACTTTAATGGTGATGGCAAGATAACATCCGACGATAAGGCACCGTATCAATATACAAGTACACCTCAGAACACTTTCAGTACAACTGTCGGTGCAGAATGGAAAGGTCTAAGCATTACTCTCCAGTTTTATGGTGTAACAAATGTGACACGTGAGGTCACATTCCCAACCTTCCAACGTGAAGCACACGTGGCATTCAACGAAGGTTCATATTGGACTGTAGCTGATCAAAGCGGTTCTCTGCCTTTACCTCGTTGGACAACTACTGTAGACAACAGCGCCAGTGGAACACGCTATTATTACGATGGAGCATATCTTCGCCTGAAAAATGCAGAAATCGCATACACATTCCATGGCAACTGGGTTAAACGTATGAAACTGAACACTCTTCGCGTATATCTTAACGGTGACAACCTGCTACTTTGGACAGATATGCCAGACGACCGTGAATCCAATTTCAGTGGCTATTCCAGTTCTGGTGCCTACCCTACCGTACGCCGATTTAATTTAGGTATGGATATAACATTCTAATAGTATTGCGATTATGAAAAAAATAATATATATAATCATGTTTGCTGCCGGAGTATTGACAACATCTACCTCCTGCAAGGATTATCTTGACAAATCACCAATGAGTGATATCAGCGAGACTGATCCATATAAGAACTTCACTAATTTCCAAGGATTTACAGAAGGACTATACAATTGTATTCCTCTGATGACAACAAGCGATTACCATAGTTGCTGGAACTTTGGAGAAGAAGAATATTGGCAACCTGCTGAAACTCGACTTTTCTCTTATGCTGTAGACCAAGGCAACTATTGGGGCTGGAACGAATGTTACTACTCATGGTTCAAGGCCGGGGCATCGGGAACAACAGGGACAAACCGCTTTGACAAAGGTCATCTTTGGGGCATGTCATGGTATGGTATCCGTAAAGCCAATTTAGGATTGGAAAATCTGGAAAACATGGTTGATGCTACAACAGAAGAAAAGAATCTGATAGCAGGCCAACTCTATTTCTTCAGAGGTCTCTATCATTTCCTGTTGATGCAATATTGGGGAGGTCTTCCATATCTTGACCATTCTATTCCAGCTGATGCTGTCATGAAATATCCGCGTCTTAACTATCAGGAAACAGCCGAAAAAGCAGCTGCCGACTTCCGCAAGGCTGCCGACCTGTTACCGGTAGACTGGGATCAGACCACTGCCGGTAAAGCCACTGCTGGTAATAATGTCTTACGTATCAATAAAGGAATGGCACTCGCCTTCTTGGGCAAAGACCTGCTCTATGCCGGTTCTCCTCTGATGAACAAAGAGAGTACAGGCAGTGCTACATACAATGCCGACTATTGTAAACGTGCCGCTGAAGTATTTGGAGAATTCTTTAAGATGAACGATGAAAGCCAACGTTATGAACTGGCTGATTTCTCTAATTATCAGGAGTTGTTCTACACATATAAACAGAATTACAAACTTCCGGGCCTGAAAGAAGCCATTTTCTATGAAAATGTCAGTGGCGACTGGAGATGGAACATGGTTAACGACTTCCGTCCGTCTACAATATGCGGTTCCGGTATCAAATGTTATCCTACAGCCAACTATGCAGATTATTTCGGAATGGCAAACGGAAAACCTATCAAGGATATCACCAAGAAAGATGATACTATTGGCTATGACCCGGAATATCCGTATCGTAACCGTGATCCGAGATTCTATAACGACTTCGTTATCGATGGAGACAAATGTGTGTTGGATGCCACAAAGGTAGGAAAAGACCCTAACCGTCAGTATGCTTCACTCTACGAAGGTGGAAAATATCGTGTGGCAACAGCATCCAAAGACTGTTTTACAGGGTATCTCAACAAAAAATTCGACAGTCAGTATATGAACGACTGGGATGGCTATAAAGATAATAACAAGTTGACTCTTAGCATGATTCGTCTGGCTGATGTCTACCTGATGTATGCCGAAGCTGTGGCAGAGGGATACGGATCGCCTACATCCACTTCCAGCAACTATACCATGAGTGCATTAGCAGCGGTCAACAAGATACGTGAACGCGCAGGCGTCGCTGATATTGCTGCCGAATATACAACATCATTAGATGGATTTATGAGTGAACTTCGTCGTGAGCGTGCCGTGGAATTGGCTTTTGAGGGCCACCGTTTCAATGATTTACGTAGATGGCTGCTGCTAGACAAGGCTCCTTATACCCAGAAAAAAGCTGTATATTTTGACAGAGCCACAGACCAAACCAACGATGTAAGATTTGCGGATCCCAAAAACGGTCATGTCCTGAATTTACGTGAGGAAGTATTATCTGAACGTAAGTTTACTGAAAAGCATTACTGGTTCCCATTCTTAAAGGATGATGTAAAAATGTACACAGATTTCAAACAGAACCCAGGTTGGTAAATCGAAAGAATATAATAAAGAATACACAATTCATTTATATGAAAAAAAATATCATAAATATATCGATGTCACTGGCTGTAGTCTCACTATTTGCTTTCAGTGGCATAGCCAAAGCCCAAGAGGTGCCAGATAGTCTGGTAAATGTGGCTTTCGGACAGACTTCAAAAGAGGACCTAATGGGCGGTGTCAGTGAGGTTAATGTTGCCGAACTGATGAAGAAAGACTATCATAATTATAGTCTTGACGGACTTCAATCTCTGATTGGCGGATACAATGGTAATATATGGGGTCAAGCTCCATTAGTACTTATTGACGGCGTACCACGTGATGCATCTAACGTGAAAGCATCAGAGGTAGATAAGATAACTGTACTGAAAGGTGCTTCGGCAGTTGTTCTGTATGGTTCAAAAGGAGCTAAGGGCGTAATACTTATCACCACAAAACGAGGAAAAGCGCAACGCCTTACCATTGAGGCTAACGCCAATACAGGTTTTTATGTTGCCAAACGTTATCCCAATTATCTGGGTGCATCTGAATATATGTCTCTGTACAATGAGGCTTGTGCAAATGATGGAATCAATGCCAAGTATTCGGCAGATGAAATCTACAACACAGCATCCCATACTGATACCTACCGTTATCCCGATATGGATCTATACAGCAGTGAATATCAGAGAAAGGCGTATAATCGTACAGATGCTACAATGGAAGTTACCGGCGGTAATGATAATGCTAAATACTACGCCAACTTCGGCATGCAGTACAATAGCAGTTTCCTGAAATACGGAGATCATAAAAATGACAACAATCTGGCATTTAATGTACGTGGTAATATTGATGCCCGCATTACTTCATGGTTGAGTGCATTTGCCAATGTCGGAATCAATATCAATAATCAGTATTCAGATCGTGGCGATTTCTGGGGCGCAGCAGCCTCTCTTCGTCCTAACTGGTATACGGCTTTGATTCCTATTGACATGATTGATACCAATAATTCCAGTCTGAAAACAATTGTCGGGAACAGTAATAACATCATTGACGGCAAGTACTTATTGGGTGGCACATCAACAGACCAGACGACTCTGTATGGAGATATGCTTGCGGCCGGATACGTGAAAGACAAAAACCGTAATTTCCTTTTCGATGTAGGTGTGAATGCAGACTTGTCCATGTTGCTTAAAGGACTCAGTTTCAAGGCTACGTTCAGTGTAGACTATTGGGATTATTATTCTGAGGCATGGAAAGAAGGATATGCCGTTTATGAACCAACATGGAGCAATATGAATGGTAAGGATATGGTAATGGGTTTGACGAAATATGGTTCTGACACCAATTCCACTAATGAATATGTCGGCAGCAGTTCGTATAATCAGACCATGACATTCCGTGGACAGTTTGATTATAACAATACCTTTAACAAGTTGCACAATGTAAGTGCCTCTCTTATCGGATGGGGTTACCAGCGTCAGGAATCAAAAGATTCTGACCATTCCAGTTCTTCTTACCACAGAATCAGCAACCTGAACTTGGGATTACGTGCTGCATATAATTTCAACCACCTGTATTACGCAGAGTTGGCAGCAGCATTGGTTCATTCGGCAAAACTACCGGAAGGGAAACGTAATGCCATATCTCCGTCGGTCACATTAGGATGGCGCTTAGGACAAGAGTCTTGGTTTAAAAATGCGTTGCCATTTGTCGATGACGCAAAAATCAATGCATCTTATGCTGTGTTGAATCAGGATATTGACATTTCCGATTATTATATGTATAAAGGATACTACAACCAAAAAGGTGGTTGGTATCAATGGGAAGATGCCACTCAGGGCGGTAACTGTAACACGTCCACTCGTGGTGAGAATATGGACCTGGGTTATATACAGCGTAAAGAATGGAGAATAGGTTTCGAGGCTTCATTGCTGAACAAGTTGGTAACTATTGATTTCAACTACTTCAATCAACTGACCGACGGACTTCTGACAACCGGTTCTTCTACTATCTATCCTGCTTTCTTCTCCGGAAACGGTTCGTTCCTTCCTTATCTGAATTACAATCAGGATACGCGTAAAGGCTTCGACTTCACAGTTAATCTGAACAAGAAAATCGGTCAGGTGGAAGCAACCCTCGGATTAACAGGACAAGTACTTACAACGAATGCGAAACGCCGTGATGAAGTTTACAGCGACTCTTATCAATATAGAGCAGGTCATGCCCTTGATACACAATGGGGCTATATATGCGAAGGTTTCTTCAGTGACGCAACTGATATTGCAAATCATGCCAAACAAACATTCGGAGACGTACAGCCAGGTGACTTAAAATATAAGGATGTAAATGGAGACGGTACAATCGACTCAAAAGACCAAGTCGACTTAGGCAAAGCCGGATGGAGTGCCGCACCATTCATCTATGGTATAAACCTGACTCTGAAATGGAAACAGTTTACATTGTTTGCTTCAGCGACCGGTCAGACAGGTGCTATCGGCATCAAGAACAGTTCTTATTATTGGGTAAAAGGCAGTAGCAAGTACAGTGATGTGGTTCTGGGCCGCTGGACACCAGAGACAGCTAATACCGCGACATATCCCCGTCTGACTACTACCGATAACAGCAACAATTTCCAGAGTTCAACATTCTGGAGATACAGTACTGACCGATTAGATCTTCAGAGAGTACAGTTGACTTATGATTTACCGAGCCATCTGTTCACCAACAAGATAATAAGCGCCATGAGCGTTTACTTCCTGGGAGAGAGCTTGTTTACCATAAGTAACAATTACAAACTGATGGAAACGAATGTCGGTTCTGCTCCTCAAAGCAGATTCTACAATATCGGACTAAAGGTAACATTCTAAATTCATTATCGATATGAAAATAAAAAATATTATAACAATACTTGCATCTGCCCTTATATTCACAGCATGTGATGATCTGATAGATCCGGCTATTGAAAATTTCAAGGAAATCTCACAGATGCAGACAGAGCCAAGTTTTGCTCAAGGCTTTTTGGTAACTGCTTATCGCACCCTTCCCAGCTATTACGATAACAGTGATGTCGCTACAGATGATGCTGTAACCAATAGCAAAAGTGACGGTTACCTGAAAATGGCTACAGGTTCGTGGACTTCTTCTGTCAACATGATGAACCGTTGGACAGCCGACTACAGTGCCATACAATATCTGAACATATTCCTCGAGAATGTGGATACAGTCCACTTTGTAAAAGATACCAATGTGAACAAACTGATGATTATGCGTATGCGGGGCGAGGCTTATGGCCTGCGCGCTATCCATCATTACTTTCTGTTAAGGGCTCATAGCGGTTTCGCCACTGATGGTTCCTTGCTCGGAATAATGATTCTTAACAAGTTTGTTGGTGCCGATGCAGATTTCAACCAACCACGTGCCACATTCAAAGAATGTGTAGACTCCATCAATGCCGATCTCGACAGAGCAGAAGCTCTGCTACCGAATGATTACGGTAATATCACGACAGCCGACCAAATACCGGCAAAATATCGTTCGATCGTTACCAATCCCGACTTATACAATATTGCCATGGGTAATAAAGCCCGTCAGTTGGTAAATGGCTTGATCGCAAAATCATTCCGTTCACGTTTGTTCCTCTTGGCTGCCAGTCCTGCCTTCCAGGATGCATCCAACACTTATACATGGGCGAATGCTGCTGATGCGGCAGCCAAAGTACTAGACTATGTGAACGGTCCTGCCGGATTATCTTCGACGGGTATCACTTTCTATACCAACGATACGGAGATAGGCAATATCAAAGAAGGTTCCAATCCAGCCGAAATTATCTGGCGTGAGAATCTGGCAACAAGCAACAGCGATCAGGAGTCAAGCAATTATCCTCCTTCTCTCTATGGAAGCGGATATATCAATCCTACCCAGAATCTCGTTGACGCATTCCCTATGGCTAACGGTTATCCTATCAGCGACAAGAGAAGCGGATATGACGCAAACAACCCTTATAATGGCCGTGATCCGCGTTTAGCACAATATATTATATATAACGGTGCGAAAGAAGGACCTGCCAATACTGTCATAAGTACCGGTAGCCAGATGGGAACCGACGACGGTATTAATGTCAAGGAGACATCTACCCGTACAGGATATTATATGAAGAAACGTCTGAATATGAAAGTGAACCGCAATCCTACTTCTATCACTGGTGTATCAAGATATACTCCACGTCTGCGCTATACAGAGATGTATCTCAACTATGCAGAGGCTGCCAACGAAGCTTATGGACCTAAAGCATCCGGTTCGCACAGTTATTCAGCATACGATGTAATCAAAGCTATACGTAAGCGTGCGGGCATTACAAATGACGAATATCTGGAAGAATGTGCCGCAAGCAAAGATAAGATGCGTGAACTGATCAGAAATGAACGCCGACTGGAACTATGCTTCGAAAGTTTCCGCTTCTGGGATCTGCGCCGTTGGAAAGCCGACATCACAGAGACGGCCCGTGGTATTGACTGGAATACAAACACATTTACCCTTCTGAACAGTGTAGAGCAACGTTCGTACGAAGATTACATGATTTATGGTCCTATACCTTATTCTGAAACTTTGAAATACAGTAACTTACTGCAAAATAAAGGATGGTAAAAATAAAAAATATTCTTATTGATATGAAGACTTTTATAAAAATAATGGGCATGGCTCTTGGTGTATTGGCACTTACGACAGCATGCCATAGTGGGGATAATGAATTTGACGATTTCGACTATACCACAGTGTATTTCGCTAATCAGTATCCACTAAGAACAGTAGAATTGGGTGAAGATCTGGAGGTAGACCTGACCAACGACAATCAACATATTGTTAGTATCAATGCTGCCACAGGTGGATCTTATAGTAATGATCATGATATATATCTTGATTATACCATTGACCCTACCCTTTGCAGTGGACTATCGTTCTCTGATGGTACAGCCATACAGGTAATGCCTACATCTTATTACAATCTGGTAAGTGAGAGTATGGTGATACCGTCCGGTAAGATACAGGGGGGATTAAAGGTTCAACTTACGGATGCCTTCTTTGCTGATGCCAAATCATTGTCATGCAATTATGTCATACCTGTAAAGTTGAACAGTGTAAAAGGGGCAGACAGTATATTGTCCGACAAAAATTTTGTGTTGTATGCCATTAAATATGTTAATCCATGGCAGGGTATATATCTGAGACGAGGCGTGGATAAGATAACCACGGCATCCGGAACGACCACGAATGTCCGTCATGCCACTTATGTGGAAAATGATGAACTGCAAACCGTCACGACCGGTGCCTTAAATAAGGCTCTGATGGTCATTGCAGTGAAAGATGCTGCTGGTAAAGATCATAATTGCACTCTGATACTCACTTTCAATGATAACGGAGTATGCTCTGTAAGTACGGAAACAGAAGGATTCGAAGTATCCGGAACCGGTTCATTCGTAATTAAAGGGGAGAAAGAAAGCATGGGCGGCATAGATCGTAATGCCCTTTACCTCAATTACACTGTTAAGTCACAGACATTAGCTACAACTGTTGCTACAACAGATACGATGGTCGTGCGTAACCGTGGCATAAAACCAGAGTATTTCACAGTTAAATAATAAAACGCTATATGAAAATACAAAATATTTTTATCGCAAGTGTCCTGTCTTTTATATTCGTCGGTTGTGCCGACGAATATAAAGACGGTTTCCAGGCAACAAAGACGGACAATGCTGCCTTAACTGAATTTGTAAGTCAGTTTGATGTACTTAAAAATTATGGCGGTGGTATTCAGATTGGTGCGGAAGTAGCTTCCGGTGATGTTACAGCCCATAGTACTAAATACAGTCAACTGATCAGTAATTTTACAGAAGCCACTCTTAATGATGTATTCGCACATTCATTAGTAGTGAACAGTAGTACGGGGGCTGTCGACTCTACAAAAGCACGCTCTGCCGTCGATGATGCGAAAGAGAATGGATTATCTTTGTTCGGTCCATCCCTCTGTTCACCATCGAATACACAGACTACATACATGAAAAATATTGTTGCCGACACCTATGTACCGGGAGTACAGACTGTAGGCGACTTTACTCTCTTCGATTTCGAAAAAGATGCCCTCGGAACACTGTTACCCGGATGGGACGGTTCTACATGCGAGGTCGTAGAAGATCCTGACAATGTTTCAGGACATTGCATCCATTACACTGCTGCATTCGGTCATACATGGCTTGACGTCACGCTCCCTATGAACATGACATTAGGCGACCTGGTATCCGGTGAATACGACTATCGCACTTACGGAGGAGGATGGATCGTACAAGGAATCGTGAAAGTCGAAGCAGCCGGTGTCGTCAGCGAATATAATCCGGGAACAGCTGCAGCTGCAGGCATAGGAAAGGATGAATGGGGCAGAGGAAAAATGAAAATCGATTTTTCTAAATTAAACCTCAGTGCCGATCAGAAGAAATGCACTACATTTAAATTAGGTATTGGAGAAGTGGTCAGTGCATCCAATTTCTACATCGACAATATAAAAGTCACGGGCAACTACTTTAACCCCGGACATTATGAGGCAAGACCGGCTGCTGAGAAGAAGGCAGATGTCACCAAAGCGTTGAATTCATATTTTAAGACTACGTTATCCAACTATGGCAGTGATATCAATACATGGATTATCGCCAGTGATGCCATCGCCGGTGGCAGCAATGAAGATGTTCTCATGAGCTCCAAAATAGATGCTAGCGGAAGCAAGTTCTACTGGAATGAATACCTCGGTGACAATTATGTAAGTGATATCTCGAAAATGGCTCGTTCGTTCAAATCTGACCTGAAGTTGTTCTACAGTGATTACAATCTGGAGAACGATGCTGTTAAATTGGAACGTTTCTGTACGATGGTGAAACAATGGAATACGGCCGGTGCAGCCCTCCAAGGTGTGAATGCCGAAATGCATCTGGTTTATAATGCGGCCAATCTGGCGACCAGCAAACAGGGTGTCAGCAACATGCTTAAAGCTCTTGCAGCAACAGGTTTGCAAGTACGTCTGTCAGGACTGGATATGGTTATGACTGATGCAGGAGGTCTCCGTGTAAAGATTGCCGATCTGACAATTGATCAGTTGAAAGCGATGTCCGACTATTACAACTACGTCATATCTCAATATATGACCATAGTTCCTCAGTCACAGAGATATGGTATATCACTGGTATCATTCAATGGAACCGATGGTTATACGATCGGTTTCTGGGATCAGAATTTCAATCGCAGAGCTACTTATGCAGGTATCGCAAATGGACTGCAATCCGTGACGACTGAATGGATAGATAAGTAATTATAATTTTGGTTTTCAGTTGGTACTCGCAGTGTGTCAGACCCATCATGGGTCGGCACTGCGATGTACTATTTTAAATAAAGCAGAAAAAAGTAACATTTATATTCTTCTACGATATTTATTATTTGTTACTTTGCACTAATATTAATAATCGTGTAAAAATAGATTTGATAATTATCAAAATATGATAATATATCATATTGGACCTAAGAATACTGAAAAAATAAATAATGAAAAAAAATATTGTACCTTTTTTACTCATGGTGCTGATTCTACTTTCAGCACAAATTGTTTCGGCTCAAGAGCGCCGACCTATCGATTCTAAACATCCATTGTGGCTCGTACATGTGGATGTATGGAACAAAGCAGACCCACAGAAGATTATAGACTTGATTCCTGCTGAGGTAAAACCTTATATCTGCCTCAATCTCTCGCTCTCTTGCCAATATGATACGGCGAAGAACGTATATAAGATGCCACAAAACGCTGTGCGCACCTTTAAATCGTGGGCTACAATATGCCAGAACAACGGCTTGTGGTTCACTTGTCAACCGGCAAG
>NZ_CALMHT010000135.1 GCF_937863835.1 uncultured Prevotella sp. | reverse complement strand
CACGTTTCCGATGCTGCTCGTGTTCGATATAGACCAGCATGAAGATATCAAGTCGCTGATTGAAAAAGTGAAAATCAACTTGATGGATGATCTCCGTCACTGTATTTGCCCCATATATCATACGATCAGGGAATTGGGCATAAAAGATAATTATGCGACGGATTTTCTCTACAACGGACCTTACATGGACTTCTTTGCGTGTTATGAAGGCAATACGGCTGTCTGGGAATGGTTTGACAGCGGTTTATCTATGAGCCATCTGGAATTTTATATATATCAGGATGATAAGCGATACATCATAGATGTCACGTGCAGCGATGCCTTATATACCAGAGAGCAGGTGGATAAGTTCATGAATATGTATATTGATACAGTGGAACGGATTATATCCTAGATTTTATGGATTTACAAGTCAATGATGATGTATGCTGATCAAAAATGAATATTTGGTATGGAGCTCTTATAAGAATTTCATAGGAGCATCCATACTTACCATGATAGCATCTCAGGCAGCCGAGACATGTGACGCAATGATAGTCGGTTACTTCATCGGTCCTGAAGCGTTGTCAGGTGTGAACAGTTGTATGCCGCTGTTCCAGATACTGGAAGCTGTGAAATATCTGATAGGATTCGGAGCTGGTATCCGGATAGCTAAGTTGATAGGCGAGAACAGTAAAAAAGAGGTGAATATTACCTATACGCTATCAGTCATCAATATCTTCGTTGTCGGTTTGCTTCTCACATTGGCCATCCTTTTCGGACTTTCGCCTTTGTCCCATTTCCTCAGCAATGATCCGGTCATCTCTGCCAATGCAGAGAAGTATCTGTCAGTATATGCATTCTGCGTGATACCAACAGTTCTTTCAACAACATTGGGATATTATGTGCAGACCGACGGGAACCCTAAACTGGTTACAAAAATTATACTGGTCGGCAGTATCCTTAATCTGCTGCTCGATTATCTGTTTGTTGCCATCTTCGGCTGGGGTATAGAGGGGTCGGCTTATGCCACGTTCATAGCCTTTACATTGAATTGTATCGCTCTCTACAAATACGGTATTCTGAATAATGACACATTCCGTTTCAGGTGGGTAGGCAGCAAGGTTTGGAAGACACTGAAGGAAATATTGTTGGAAGGCATTCCGTCAACATTCGGAAATATCTTGTTGGCCATCATGCTGTTTGCCGTCAATACCATCATTCTCGGATTCCTGGGGCGACAGGGCATGAATATATGGTCTATTTGCCTACAGGTATTGATGTTCTCTACCGTGATACTTAGTGGTATCAGCAATTCCATATACAGCATCGGAGGTATGCTGGTAGGTGAGAAAGACTATGAAGGTCTGAGTTCATTGCACCGCAGAGTTTTTCTGGCTGTCCTTGTCGGTGTCATGATTTTTGTCTGTTTCGTGGAAGGATTCCCCGGATTCCTGGTCCATCTTTTTGGCGCGGACAAATCCATGATGGATTACGGTGTGGAAAATGCTCTGCGCGTGTTTATTCTGACGTTGCCAGCTTATGCTGTCGTGTCTGTACGACAAAGTTTCTGTGTCATCATGGAGTATCGTATTACGAGTATGGTATTGTCTGTGATGCTGTTGGTCGTCTTTATTTTTGGCGTAACGGTGATGACATTCTTCCCGAAAGATTATTTTTGGTGGGGTATGCCTGTCTCATTCAATATCATGGCATTGCTGCTGTTTGTCGTTCAGTATTTCATGTCGCTCAAGGCATCCGGCGTATCCCCCTTCTCGTTGATACCAGTGCATGAGAATGCCCAGGCAATAGAATTTTCGGTGGAATATACGGAGAAGGGACTGAGGGAGATGCTGATATCGGTCAATGCCTATCTGGAAACACTTCCTATCAGTGCCGAACAGGTAATGAATTGCAATCTACTGATAGAGGAGCTCGGAACTAATATTTATAAGTTTGCCCAGAAAGGAAAGCCAAAGCAATGTTATGATTTGCATGTGACTTATGCTGATGGTCGTCTTACTGTCATACTGAAGGACGACGGGAAACCGTTCAATCCCATGAAGTATGACTGCGGCCCAGACGCCGAGAAGCATATAGGAATGAGAATCATTCAGAACGTACAGGGCGAAATAGACTACAAATATAGGTATGGACAAAACATAATAATTGCTACATTCTGATTTCTTTTGCAGAAATAGGATGATTACACAAATAAAAACAATGAAGAATGATTGATTTAAAAGGAATACATAAGACTTATCCGGGTGAACAGCCGCTCCATGTGCTCAGAGGGGTTGACCTTCATATCGATGAGGGTGAACTGGTCAGTATTATGGGAGCCTCGGGTTCCGGAAAGTCTACACTACTCAACATCATGGGTATACTGGACGACTATGATGAAGGTGAATACCGTCTGGCAGGCAATCTGATCAAGAATCTGACTGAACGTCAGGAATGCGACTATCGAAACCAGTTGATCGGTTTTATCTTCCAGTCGTTCAATCTGATCAACTTCAAGAATGCGATGGAGAATGTGGCTATGCCGCTCTATTACCGTGGTGTGGACAGGACAAAACGTAACAGACTGGCCATGGAATATCTCGAAAAGGTGGGACTGGCACAGCATTGGCAGCATCTGCCCATGCAGATGTCAGGCGGACAGCGACAGAGAGTGGCCATAGCCCGTGCGATGATATCAAACCCGAAGATACTGCTGGCGGATGAGCCTACCGGAGCCCTCGACTCGAAGACGACCCAGGAGGTGATGGACATGCTCAAGGCTGTAAACCGTGAAAACGGACAGACCGTGATCATCGTAACGCACGAACAGGATATAGCTGACCAGACCGACCGAAAAATATTATTCAAGGATGGTCTGATCTATAAGGATGAATCCAATAAAACCAATATATGAGAGACCTATTTGCTGAAATATTTGCTGCCATGCGCTATAATAAGATGCGTATCATACTTACCGGATTCTCTATCGGATGGGGTATCTTCTTGCTTATTCTCATGCTTGGTGCAGGCAATGGTGTTCTTCAGGGCGTTATCAACGGATTACCATATAATGCCGAAAATATCATCAATGTGAAGACAGATACGACAACGTTGGCCTACAAAGGACTGCAGAAGGCGCGTGGCATCCGGCTCACTGATAATGACTGCCGGGGCATTTACACCGAGTATTCATCCCTGATAGAGAAAATGGTCCCCCAACTGGATACCACGGTCGTGATCGGTTACGCGGCGGAACATGCCACGACGGAGATGAACGGTTTCTATCCGGATTATCTTATGGTGGTAAGGAAAAAGGTTATCTCGGGACGAGATATAAACTATGCCGACATCCATGAAAAACGCAAGGTATGCGTGATTACTAAGTCTCTGGCCAAGCGCCTGTTCCATCATAGTAACCCGCTGGGCAAGAGAGTGAATGTCTATGATACATCCGTCAAGGTGGTAGGCGTGGTCAGACCGCTTCTTTCGGTAGACAAGAGCAAGTCTATATACATGCCGTTCACTACTGTCAGAAATTTGTATTTTCGTGACAGTCATGTTTCAAGTCTGAATATGGTGATGAAAGGTCTCGATACGGAAGATGCCAACCATCAGTTCGTAAAGAATCTGCGTGCCATGCTGTCTAAGCAGAAGAACGTGTCGGTGAAAGATGCAAAGGCGATCGTTATCACCAATGACTTTGAATATTATCTGCAAATAACGGATGCGCTGAAAGCCTTCCGGTTCTTTATATGGATTGTGGGAATCGCTTCGCTGGTGGCAGGTGTCGTAGGCATTTCGAATATTATGCTCATCACGGTCAGGGAACGGATGCGTGAGTTGGGCGTAAGGAAGGCCATGGGCGCTTCCTCATTTTCCATTATCCGACTGGTCTTGCTGGAGGCGGTCATCACCACCTTGATTTTCGGTTATGTGGGAATGTTGCTGGGGATAGGTCTTACACAATTAGCCGATAGGCTTGCCACTTCCATACTGGGACCGAATAATGACATATTCTGCAACCCTACCGTCAGTTTCCCTATGGTCATAATAGCCAATGGTGTGCTTCTCATAGCCGGACTGATAGCTGGTTATATACCTGCAAAACGGGCTGTGTCGATGAAACTTGTGAATGCTCTGGCCGGAATAGGGTAACCTGCCAGAGTGTGATATTCTTAAAATAATCGGAGAAATGAAGATAAAATTGTTTGATAAAGACTTATGGCAAGAGGTGATATACACCGTTACCCAACAGAAGTTGCGTAGTCTGATGACTATGTTCGGCGTATTCTGGGGCGTCTTCATGCTTGTCGTACTTATCGGATGTGGAATCGGTATCAAGAATGGCATTCTGGGCAAATGTCTCAACCTGGCCACGAATTCCGTATTTATAGAAACAAGTGAGACGACCATGCCTTACCAGGGACTCGACCGAGACAGGAGTTGGAGTCTACAGGATATAGACATTCAGGATATAAAGATATTTCTTGGCGACAAATTGGATTTTATCTCGCCCATCAATGTGGATGATGAAAAAGAGGTCACGACAGGTGTTGTCAGCGGGACCTATCTGGTAGGAGGTATATCGCCTGAATATAAAAAAGTGATACCCGAGAAGGTGGTTATGGGCAGATACATCAATGATATAGACGTCAGAGGATCCCGTAAGGTATGTATGATAGGCAAACAAGTGTCTAAAGAACTGTTCGGTTCGGAAAATCCTTGTGGAAGGGAGATAAGACTGGACGGACTGATATTCAAGATCGTAGGTGTAGTGAAACAGACAAATGACCAGATAGACGCATATATACCTCCTACGACGAGCGTACTCCTTCCGATAACTACCGAACAGGAAATTTTCAATAGACGGAACAAATATTCGACGTTGGTGGTCTCGCTTAAAGACAATTTTCCGATACATGACTATCATAATAAAATATATTCAATTATCAAGGAAAACCATCATATTCATCCCAATGATGATGAGGCGATGACTACAATCATACTTTCGGATCTATATAGTGGATATGACGGAATATCAGCTGGAATAACCTTGCTGATATGGATTATCGGTATCGGTACACTGATGGCCGGTCTGATAGGCATTGCGAATATCATGCTGGTGATGGTGAACGAGCGAACCCATGAGATGGGTGTGCGGCGCGCCTTGGGTGCCCATTCCGAAGTGATTATCCGGCAGATTATGCTGGAGGCACTCGTGCTCACATTTGTAGCCGGTATCATAGGTATCGTGGCAGGGGTGTGGACACTGACAGGTCTCAATTCTATATTTACAGGTATGGATGATCGTTCGACGCTGATAGAAAACCCGATGGTTCCATTGGCACCAGCGCTTGCTTCCCTGTTTATCATTGTCGTAGGCGGATTGTTGGCAGGATATGTCCCTGCGCGCAGAGCCATGAAGATAAAAGCGATAGAAGCGCTCAGGGAGGAATAAACTATGATTGAAAAATAAAACTAAAAAATAAAAATATGAAGAAAATACTCAAAACAATCGGATGGTGCCTGGTGACGGTTTTCGTCGTTTACACCTTTTATTTCCTTTGGGCACAGTCGCAACCGAAACCTGATGTCTATGAACTGCTGAAGCCGGCTGTCAGGGACATCGAGCGCAGTTGTGTGGCTACAGGTCAGATAGAGCCGCGCCTGCAGATAAATGTCAAACCCCGGACGACAGGTATTCTTTCGGCTCTGTTAGTGAAGGAGGGGCAGCACGTCAGTGTGGGACAGGTAATAGCCCGTGTACAGATTATCCCTGACATGAACGCACTTAATGATGCGCAGAGTGGGGTACAGACGGCAAAACTCCAATTGGACGAGACATCGAAAGAAACCAACCGTGTGATATCGCTCTATAAAAAGGGCGTAGTGTCTAAAGAGGAATATGAACAGGCATCCAATAAGCTCAGTCTTGCGAGAGAAACTCTGACCAAATCCAGGTCTCTTCTGGATATAGTACTGAAAGGAAGCAGCGGTAGGTCGCGCAGTGTGAATACGACAATGGTCACATCTACGATGAACGGAACCATTATCAGTCTGCCGCTGAAAGTAGGTGCGTCTGTAGTGAGCACGAACCCATATACAGAGGGTACTACGATCGCTACGATTGCAGATATGCGTACGCTGCGGTTTACGGGCAAGATAGACGAGGTGGAAGTGGAACACTTGCACATCGGTATGCCGATGACGATTACGATCGGTGCCATGCAGGATAAGAAACTGACGGGTGAAGTGGACGCGATCTCTACCATGGGTAACAAGGAGAACGGTACGATTATGTTCCAGGTCAAGGGCGTGGCTCATGGCCTCCTGGCATCTAACATATCAAGGGCCGGGTATAGCGCAAATGCCAGTATGGTTACAGATCGCCGCACACATGTGATGTCTGTGGAAGAGGCGGCAATAGAATATGAAGGCGACAAGACGTATGTATGGAAACTTACCTCAAATCCTGACGACGTGAATTCCCAGAAATTTGAGCGGGTCCCTGTCGTCACCGGACTCAGTGACGGTTTATATATTGAGATAGTAAAAGGAATCTCACAAGGTGATATACTCAGAGGAAATAAGAAAAACTAGAAGATGACAACAATGAGATATTATATTGTATATATAGTCGCAGCCTTTGCTTTTGTTCCATGCAATATGCATGCACAGAAGAAGTGGACGCTCGATGAATGTGTAGGTTATGCCATCAGTCACAATACAGATATCCAGCATCGTGCTATAGAACAGAAGATGCGTGAGAATGTCTTGGACAATAGCATTCATGCGCGTTTGCCGGTAGTGGATGCAAAGGTCGACCAACTTTTCAGTTTCGGTACCAATATCAGTACTGGTGTAAGGGTTACTTCCGATTTGTCTTACTCGGCAGTCTCCCTGAATGCTTCCATGCCCCTGTTTACCGGTTTCCGTATACCCAATCAGATGAAGGCTGACAAATTCTCCTTGATGTCGGCTGCAGAAAATCTGAATGCCGCCAGGCAGGATGTCCGTTTGCAGATCGCGGCGGCATATCTGCAGGCTCTCTATTATAAGGGACAGGTACACATATCCGAACAGAAGACGGATGTCAGCAAACAACTTGTAGATAAAGCTACGGACAAGTACCGGAACGGTAAAAGTCCGAAAAGTGAAAAGGCAGAGGCGGAGGCCACACTGAGCAGTGACCAATATGCACTGACGGAAGCCAGAAGCAATGCCAAGCTCGCCTGCATCACATTGGCACAGATGCTGAACCTGACAGATGTGGAAAGTTTTGAGATAGAAGATCCTGATACCACATCCGCCTTTGAACCATTGACAGCCCCTCAGGTGTTGTTTCATGATATAGTGGAGACTTATCCCACTATCCTCGCTTCCAAATACGACATAGAGAGTACCCGCTATGGTGTGGAAGTGGCAAGAAGTGCTTACTGGCCGGAACTGTCGTTGGTAGGAAGTATCAGTGATTACTACTATAATGCATTTCATGAGCCCGTATCAAGTTTCGGCCATCAGTTGGGAGACAATGACAACTATGTCATCGGACTTTCGTTGAAGATACCGATCTTCAATGGTTTTAAAACGCGCAATTCCATCCGCAAGGCAAAACTGGATTATGAAGATGCACTGGTTACGCTGAATGATTCACGACTGAAACTGCAGAAGGAAATTCAGCAGGCATACTATAATGCCGTCACGGCCCGTGACAAGTTTGAGTCTGCCCAAAAGGCCGAAGTGTCCAATGCACTTTCTTATTCTTACGAAAACGAGAAATATGATGCAGGCCGCTCCAATATCTATGACTTAAATCAAAGTAGACAGAAATGGTTCTCGGCTCAGGAAGATGCGCTTCGCTCCCGATACGAATATCTGATCAGAATAAAAATCCTTGACTTCTATAAAAACGTGAATCAACAGTAGTATACGCAGGACGTGATATTCTTAAACAATAAAAAATGTTCCGTTAGAATAATGCACTATCAAATAAAATAACTACTTTAGCATGATATAGTATGATGAATCAACTAGCAAAAGTATGAAAGTTAATCAGACGAGTATAATTACATTCTTAACAATATTCTGTTGCTTTGTTATCCTAGTGGCTTGTAAAGAAGTCCGGAAGTCAAATGGAAACAATATGTATGAGTCGGAAAAGGTGGAACAGTGCAGGGCCGCTTACGCCAACGCACGTAAACTGCAGAAGGATGAAAAGTATGATCAGGCGATAAAAGCCTTCAAGGCATGCCTGCTGTATCAGTCGGGCAATAAAACCACATGCGACAGTCTTGTCCCAACCGTAGTCAACACCATCCTGCAGTTGATGAACAGTTATCAGGCATGCGGCAGAATGTCAGAATGCGTAGAATATTATCATGACTTATATACCCATCCGACAACACCGATGATACGCAAATACTGTATGCGCGACGTGTGTTCGGTGTATGCCTACGCGCTCTACCGTAATGACAACATGGACGAGGCGGAACGTATGATGCAGAAGACGCTGACCATGCCTTACGACACCCCAATGCATGAACGGCTTTTCAGGGATTACTCTTATGCTGCGGCTCTCTACTACTGTGACCCCAAGAAGCAGGACCTGGTGATGCGGTATGGTAGGATAGCACTCAGGGAGTCGGAATATTGTACCCATACATCAGGGGCGCAATGGCTGATGACGGTGATGGCGCGCTCTTACGACCGCAAGGGAGAAATAAGCAAGGCCATCGCTCTGTATAAGAGGGCCATTAAGGTGGCAAAGGCAAAGAACGATACACTGGGCGCCGCATATGCGTACTTGAGCTTGTCGTCTATCTTTATAGAATGGGATATGCCCGTTTATGCAAACGACTGTGCATCCAAGGTGATAGACAAATTAAAAGGTGTGACTCGGTATCCGGATATCGTGAATACAGCTTACATACGTAAAGCGGATGCCTTGCATGCCTTGGCACGCGACGACTCCATGTATATCTATCTGAAGAGGGCTCGGACTTTCTGCAAAGATTTGCCTTACGTCAATGGTATGTCGAACATAGAATATCTGGAAGGGGTCACGATGGTGCAAAAATGCACGGGCGACTCGTTGCTTCGGGGCATCAGTCTGCTTAAAAACGTGGTGCGGCATAATTCGGTGGAAAACCCGAGTGCTTTTTTCGCACTCGCACAGGCTTACTTCAGACAGGGAGACGACCGTCAGGGCGAGGCGATGCTCGACAGTATGTACCAGTTATTGCACCAGTCGACGGAACCCTCGTATATCAGCGGTGCCTACCTTTTTGCCATCAAACATTATATCAGACAAAAGGATGATAAAAACATCATCCGTTACGGTAAAGCTCTGGCTTTGGAGGACGAGTTTAGCCAGAATCGACAGATAGCCTCCAAACTGGCCGATCTGATTGTTCGGACCAATACCGAAAAGAAAGAACAGCAGTTGCAAAACTACAGGATAAAAGCCGAAAACAGTAGTCTGAAACTTGCGGTCTTCATATATGTCTCACTGGTTGTCGTTCTGTTGGCTATTCCGATCATCTTATATAGACGCAAAATGTATCATGCGCAGGCCGTGCTGATGAAGGAAAGACTGGATGCCCTGTCTTACCGTATGCAGGAGGAGATGAAAAAGTATGATAAGACGAAAGATAAATTGGCTGAATTGGTGAACAGTAGCGAGAAACGAAGAAACATACATAACTTATCTGCCGATGTGATAAAAGAGGAGGGGGAAACGGAATTCAGAAGGCACTTCGAAATATTGTATCCACAATTTATCACCGAACTGCATAAACGGACTGATAATCTTGGAAGAAGGGAAGAACTGGTGTGTATGCTTGTTGTCCTGAACCAGGATAATCACCAGATAGGAGACCTGCTAAACATAGCTTATAGAAGTGTGGTCGTGGCAAAGCACCGCATCAAACAGAAGATGCAGTTAGAAGCAGATGAAAATCTTGATAATATCCTCAAAGAAATCATCAAGAAAAACTAAAAGGTTAATTCTCGTCAGGTTTAGTTATCATGTCTTTTAAGAACTCGTCCATATTCGTATTGATATCCATATTCAACTTTTGTTTGAGTCTGTATCTTGATACAATGACACTTCGGTGTGCTATCCCAAGAATGTTTTCTATCTGAAAAGAATTCTGACCTATCGCGATGAGCATACACATAATCTCATCACGATTACTTAGACTGGTGGAATATTCGCGCAACTTACGTATGAACCATGGATATAATACTTCAAAACGTTTTCTGAACAGAACCTCGTTCTTGTCTATCATTATATCCTCTGTGATATTGTCGTTGACATTTTTCTGCTTATCTGTAATCAAAGCATTCAACTTGCTTTCTACTTCTTTCCGTTTCCTCTTTTCTTTTTCTATCTCATTCAAAAGAAAATCATGATTGATTTTCATCATCTTGATTCGTATACGGTACTGATGCCTTTTATAGACATATATAACCGTAAGACTCAACAATGTCATTGCAAGTACTGATAATAAAATTCCCATCATATTTTTCTTTAGATAACACTTGTTTTTGTATTGGTATTGAACTTTGTGCTTCCTTTTCACTTATTTAATGCAAAAATAAAAACTTATTTATCTTATAACAAATTTCACAGGTATACAAAATAGTATACAAATATCTAAAGTATACAAAATAGTATACATTTAGTCCTTTTTGAAGAAAAACAGTGTATCTGGCAAAACAAAAAGCCCCGTCTGTCATTTCGGTTGACAGACGGGGCTTCGGGTGTATTAATAAGTGATTATATCTTATCCATATTGGGGAATACCAATGAGAATATCAGAATTAGCAGACCGATGGTCAGTACGGTGACTGTCTTGGTGTTGCATCCTTTCCATTCTTTGAGCAGGATGCCCCAAACGTTGCTAAACAGTACGTTGAGGGCCATCAGTATACACCATGAGAAAGCCATGATGACACTGTCGGGAGCGAAGAACGACTTACCTAGTCCTAGTCCGAAGAACTGGCAGTACCAGAGTACACCGGCAAGGGCGCAGAACAGGATGTTGTTTGTGAGGACACCTTTCTTCCCGTAGTCGCTGAATGTCTTGTTCTTGGCATTCTGGTACAGACAATAGACAGCATTGGTGATAAAACCGCCCAGGGTAACCATCAGTGTTGCCGGCAATGTCTCAAACAGAGGGTTGACTCCTGCCACCGACAACGGTTTGCCGGCATCCAATCCCAAGGCGAAACAGGCGCTCATCACACCAGCGAGGAGTGCCACCAGCAATCCTTTGGTGAGGGCGAAGTCTTTGATGGCGGCTTTTTTCTCTTCTTCGGTCATATTCTGCGCACGCAGACTGCCTGCATATCCTATCACGGCGATTCCTGCAAGGGTGATGCAGACACCGATAAGCAATGTGAGTCCTTGTCCGTGGAACAGGTCGGTACCCGCGAAGATAGCGGGAAAGAGTGTTCCGAAACCGGCACAGGTGCCCAGAGCGATACTCTGTCCGAGGGCTACACCGAGGTAACGCATGGACAGACCGAATGTGAGTCCGCCTACTCCCCAGAGTACTCCGTAGAAGACGGCTTTGCCTGCCGCTGCGGTATCGGCTGTAAGAATGGCACCAAGGGAACTGCCTTCGGGTACGGCCAGCATGGCGCCCAGCAACGGAAACAGAATCCATGCGAATACGCCCTGTGTGAGCCAGAAGCTCTCCCAGCTCCAGTCTTTTACCTTGTTGATAGGTACGTAAGAACTGGACTGGCAGAAACTTCCGATGGCTATGATGATTAATCCTATGATTACTTCCATGATATGCTATGCAAGTTTAAGCGCGTTTGCTGAGAACTTCTTTTTCATATTGCTGGATAGAAGGAATATATTCCTCTCCGACAGGTACGCCATTTTTCAGGTTGAAATAGTCGAATACAGCACCGAACGGCATACTCTTGGCTTCTTCCAGAAGAGCGAGGCGCTCGAAGTTCTGTCCTGCATCTTCATAGCGGCGCAGTGTGGGCAGTGGCTCCAGCAAAGCCTGGAGGATGCACTTCTGTGTGGCACGTGTACCAACGATATAAGCACCGATACGGTTGATAGATGCGTCGAAATAGTCGAGGCCGATATGGGCGCGGTCGAGTGCGTCGGCACGTACCAGTTCCTTGAACAGGTCGAGCGTCTGGTCGTTCATGATGGTTACATGGTCTGAATCCCAACGTACGGGGCGACTGACGTGCAACATCAGTTCGGGCACGAACAACAGCAGTGAGGCGATCATGTCACTTACATTCTCTGTCTGCTCATAATGACCGGTGTCGAGCGTGTACATCAGTTTACGTGTAGCGCAGTAGCCGGCTACGAAGTCGTGACTTCCCACGGTATAGCTTTCCAGTCCGATACCGAACAGTTTGGCTTCAAGGCAGTTTTTTACGCCATCCAGTTTCTCTGCCAGAATCTCGTCAAGACTCTCGGCGAATATTTCACGGTAACGCTTGCGCTCCACGGTGAGGTCTTTGGAACCGTCGTGTACCCAGATGTTCATGATACATGGGTCGTTCTGAGCCTTACCCATAGCATCTGCAATCTTACGGCAGCGCTTGGTGTGCTCTATCCAGAAATCGCGGATACCTTTGTCTGGGTTAGACAGTGAGAGTTCGCCGCTCTTAGGATGAGAGAATGAAGTGGAGTTGAAATCCAGTTTCATGTTCTGTTCCTTTGCCCAGTCTATCCAACTCTGGAAATGTTTTACCTCCACCTGGTCGCGGTCGACAAACTGACTGCCGAAGTCGCCGTAGGTCTCGTGCAGATTGAGACGATGATTACCTGCCAGCAGACTTTTGGCGAACAGTACATCTCGGCGTACCTCGTCGATGTTACGGGCACGACCGGGATAGTTGCCTGTCGTCTGAATACCGCCTGACAGTGCCTCATTGCGTTCGAAACCTACCACGTCGTCTGCCTGCCAGCAGTGCAGGGATATAGGTGTCTTCTCTAATTGTGCGATAGCTTTGTCTGTGTCTACGCCGATGGCGGCATAGCGTTCTTTGGCTACTTCGTAAGCCTTCTCGATTAATTGTTGTTTCATATTTGCTTAGGTTTTTTATTTTATTATTTGATTTGTTATTGTCTTATCATTTTTGGGCTGTCACATTGAGATATCTCTCGAAGGCGATGTCCCATTTCTCCTTGTCTTTTGGTTCAAATTTCTTTATTTCGATGCTGTGGGCTATGATCTGGCGCATCTCCCATATATCCTTTACGTCACCGGCTGCTTTGGCCTGTAGCATGATGTTGCCGATAGCGGTTCCTTCCTGTGGACCGGCGAGAACCGTTACGCCCAGGGAATCGGCGGTAAACTGGTTGAGGTAGGCGTTGAGCGAACCGCCGCCGATGATGTGAAGTATGTCGACAGGGAACGAAGCCATCTCTTTGAGATAACCGAACACCTGACGGTATCTCAGGGCAAGACTCTCGAATATGCAACGGCAAATCTCTGCATAACCTGTAGGAATATGCTGACCGGTCTGTCTACAATATTCTTGTATGGCATCCTGCATATTGGTCGGGTTGGCAAACATCCCGTCGTCTGGATTGATGATGCTCTGGAATGCTGGTATGGCCATGGCGTCGCTCAATAAGTCGGAATACGACTTCGGTGCATCTGTCCACTCCTTACGGCAGCGCTCCAGCAGCCACATGCCGCATATATTCTTCAGGAAGCGGGTAGTGCCCTCTATTCCTCCCTCGTTGGTGAAGTTGCGCTCATAACTCAGGTCGTTGATAATGGCATCTTTGGTTTCAATGCCCATCAAGCTCCATGTGCCACTGCTCAGGTATGCAAATTTCTCGTCCTTGGCAGGTACGGCGGCGACAGCGCTGCCTGTATCGTGACCGGCTACCGCTATCACCGGTACGGCACCGAGCCCCGTCATCTTCTGCACTTCTTCAGTTAGCGTACCAATGAGGGTTCCCGGGTTGACCATCTTGCCGAACTTGCCGCGCGAGAGACCTATGCTCTCAAGCAGTTTCCCGTCCAGATCTTTCGTCTTGGGGTCGAGTAATTGACTGGTGGAGGCGATGGTATATTCACAGACTTCCTTGCCGGTAAGCATATAACTCAGCGCGTCGGGTACAAAGAGGATCTTGTCTGCAGCCGAGAGTGCCGCGTCGTTGTTCTTGCGCATGGCATAGAGTTGGAACAGTGAGTTGAAGTTCATAAACTGTATACCTGTGATCTTGTATACCTCTTCCTTTTTGACACACTCATTGAAGTATCGGTCCATCATACCGAAGGTATGCGGGTCGCGGTAGGCCAGGGGATTACGCAGAATAGCACCGTCGCTGCCGATGCATACAAAGTCGACACCCCACGTGTCGATACCGATACTGTCGATCTTGATACCTTTCCGGGCGGCAAGTTGGAGTCCTTTGATTATCTCATTGTAAAGAGCGTAGATGTCCCAATAGAAATGTCCGCCAGTCTCAATGAGGTTGTTATCAAAACGTGTTAATTCTTCCGACGATATCTTACCGCCTTTCAGAGAACCTATAATGGTTCTGCCACTTGTAGCTCCTAAGTCGACGGCGAAGTAATTTTTATTTTCCATGATTTGTCTCAGTTTGTATTAACTTTTTCTGTGCAAAAGGCAATGCCTTACTGCCATTACTTAATTATAATGCAAAGATAAATCAATGGAAAATGAACAAACCCCGTTTTTTGATTTTAAATCTGTAAGTTTTGGTATTAACGTCTATTTATCGCAGTTCACTGGGTTTGCGTCCTGTCTTAATCTTAAATCGGGATGAGAAATAATCAGGTGTCTCGAAGTTGAGCCTGTATGCGATTTCCTTTACCGAGAGGTCGGTAGACGTAAGCAGTTCCTTGGCCCGTTGCAGTCGGAGGTCTTGCTGATACAGAGCGGGACTGATACCTGTGTATTCCTTAAACAACTTGCGGAAGGTGGAATAACTGATACCGAAATCTTCGGCCAACTGCTGGATAGTCAGAGGTTCTTCCACACCCTCACGTATGCGCAGTTGAGCGCGCTTGATCATATCTACATGACTGCGGTTCTTGTTCAGCTCGATATTCCTTTCCAACGAGTACATCAGTCCTATCATGTGGTTGACAATACCAGCGAGCAACTGTTGTGTATAGGCAGCCTCTTCTACGGCAGCCTTGTATGCCGAATGATAAAGCTGTACCAGTTCTTCGGAGTAGCCGACATGGTAAATAGGTTTTTCGGGAGAAAGAAAATCCTCTTTCAACCGTACATCCATATTCTGTCCTTTGAATCCGATCCAATAACTTTTCCAACCGGTATGCGGGTCAGGACAATAAGTATGCCATTCGCCGGGAAACAACAAGTGGATATCACCCTCTTTTAGAGGGACGGGCTGTTTGACATGTTCCGATCTGAATGTTCCGCCCCCTTCAATGGTGTAGAGCATCTGGTATTCGCCCAATACTCTTCCTTTTTGCACATCAAAATAATAGCCGTCGGCATGTCCTGTGGTAGGATAGTCGTCACCAGGCATTATTTCTTCATAACCGACAGTTTCGACCATCAGTCCCCAGCGCTTGTCGCGCTCGTTAGTTACTAGATATTTACTTCTCTTCAGCATATTTACATGGTATCCAAATCCAGAATGTAGAGCCTTCACCTTCTTTAGAATCTACGCCGATTCGTCCATGGTAGCGATCAGCGATAGTCTTGCAAATAGAGAGTCCGAGTCCGGTACCTTGCACGAAATCATCAAGTTTGACAAATCGCTCAAAGATTTTCTCTTTTTTATCGTCAGGTATTCCCGACCCGGTATCTTCACAATATATATATAGTCCTTGTTCTTTATATTTATATCCCACTTTGATATATCCTTTTCGGGTGTATTTCACGGCGTTGGTGACAAAGTTGGTGATAACCTGATTCAGTCTGTTGGCGTCAAGACAGGTGTTGAAGGTCTTGTAAGGGTTCACGATCATATATTTGATATCAGGACTGGTAACCCTTTGTTCGAGCGATGTGCAGATTTCATTGAAGTTGACAGCCCAGTCTACATCCTCTGAAACTAAAGTTTGCAGGTTGGTATCCATGTCACTTAATTCCAGGATGTCATTGATAAGTCTGAGCAGCATATCACAATTTTTGTCGATGATACGTAGAAATTCGTTACGTTCATCCTTGCCAAGTCCTTCGAGCAGTTCGGAGAAACCGACGATAGAATTAAGCGGTGTACGTATCTCGTGACTCATGTTTGCAAGAAACAGACTTTTTGTCTGATCACTCTTTTCTGCATTGAGCGTCTCCTCCTTTAGTCTGTTTTGAGTCTGCATCAGTTCTGTGACGTCATGCATCAATCCTCTGTACCCTGTCAGATTCTTTTGGTTGTCATAGACAGGTACGGCTGTTACGGATATCCATTTTTCTTTATCGTATAAGTTGTGCGTGATATGTTGTACAATATTTACGAATTTCGGTTTATCTTTGTTGTCAGCTTTGAGGATATCTGTTATCAAATCTCTGTCCTTGTCTGACAACGCGTTGATATATTCTTCAAAAGTGAAAGTATGCTCATAAGTTTTCATGTCTTTGGAATACTTGATCGTCTTACTTTCAAAATCGGCTATCCATATTCTCGTCTTACTCAGATCAAGGACATATTTGAGCATTTCGGAATAACGCAACAGACTCTTTTCTGTTTTCTTGTATTTATTGGTGTTCTCAAGTAGATTCAGTTGCAGTTGTCTTTCGTATGTTACATCTTTAGCTGATACGATTATATATATCAATTCGTTGTTGTCATCCTTGACAGGTTCCACTTGTAGCTCAAGATATGAATCAAGGCCGTGTGTGGTGACATGTCTTGTGAAATAGGATGAGTGAACTGTTGTCCCATCCATAATAAACTCACCGATATGACTTTTCAGAATGTTATATTTCCCTATGTCGTTTTTCATATCCTCAGTATGGAAAATCTGGCACATTTGTTCATTAGAGTTTACCAGAAAACCGTTCTTGTCATAAAAAGAAAGTCCTATTAGTGCGGAATTAAATATCGTGAGATATTTGTCCGACATCTCTTTATATCGATTGCGCTCATTGATTTCTTCGGTAACATCCTTCCATGTCATAATAACATTGGTTATCTTTTCTTTTTTCTTTTCGGCAATGGCAGTTGTTCCATAATACCTCCATACAGGCTTGTCTTCCTGACCTATGTTATATCTTATGGTCTTTTCTAATGAATGAAGTTCTCCTTTTGCAATTTTCCAAACATCGTCGATAAAATCTTTGTTATCAGGATGAACCCTGGTTGGGTCCCAAGTATTACCTTCTTCGCGTAAATCTTCAGGTTTGAATACAAGCAGATTCGACTTGTCCAGTTTCAGTGCCATCGTCCTCATTCTGAAAAGGTCCTCCGACTGTTTCCTGGCTTTTTTTATCCGGTTTTTCAACACATGATTAAATCCGAGCAAGGCGACAACGGCAATGGCCAGAAACAGCAGTACGAATAAAACGATGTATGAGTTGTCCTTCTGCTTATTCTGATGATTGAACCATTTGGCATGCAGATAGTCTGTTTCACCATTCTGTTGCATACTGGCAAGAGATTCGTCCATACTTTCTGTAATCCATTTGTGGGGGCTGATGAAAAAGATTCCCTGCATAGGAATATTTGCATCAGATATGGTCAGATTGCTGAAACTGTATTTATGGATAAACCATCTGGAAGGTTCTTTTATCCATACCATATATTTGACTTTCCCTACGGATACATCCCTAAGTGCTAGGTGCATGTCGTTCATCCCGATAACATTTTGGGATGGGTATGTTTTCTTGACCAAATCTTCGGAAATGTCACCTTTCTGGACGTATATCATATTGTCTTCCAGATCTTTCAGACTAGGATAAAAATTCATGTCCTTACGGTGGATAATACATATATTATAGAATCCCAATGTGACATTGCCGTAAGAAAGTCCCTTATCTTTATCCGGTCTTCTTGCGCTGATAGATAGGTCGAAATCTTTATTGTCGTACATCTTGATCGCTTTCTCAAAGTCTTGCATGATAAACTGATGCGGTACATTCATCAGAGAGAGGATGCGGTCTACTACTTCGACATTGAATCCAGCAGGCTCGCCGTTGTCGTCAAGATATTCATAAGGAGGGAAATTCCAATCACATAAGACTCTTAGTGGATGTTCTTTTGTAAAAACTTTAAATTTATCAATGTCTGTTTTTGCAGAACAAAACGTTGCAGACATCAAAATGATAGCGAGTGATATAATGATTCTTCTTTTCATACGATTACTTTGTTCTCTATTGCGATTCTTTTACAGGGTATATTTACCCAGACAGTGGTACCACAGCCCTTCTCACTTTCAAGATGAATTTCGCCACCCATGAGTTCTGTGATGGCTTTGCAGAAACTTAATCCCAGACCAGGCCCCCATTCGCTATTATCTGTTTTAACAAATCTGTCAAATACTTTATTCCGCATGTCTTTATCAATTCCACATCCTGTATCTTCCACGAAAAGGACCAATGATCCTTCTTCATAACTGTAGTTGACTTTGATATATCCTTTCTCAGTGAATTTGACAGCATTGTTTAGCATGTTGTCAAGTATTCTGGTTATCAGATAGGAATCGGTCTCCACCGTACATACCTCATTCGAACCTTTCAGGGAAATGAATTCAATATCTTTGTCTTGTAGTTTCTCTTTTGCTATATCACATCTTGATTTGCATAACAATGCTATATCGCAAAGTTCCTTTTTCATCTCAACCATTCCTGCATCTATCTTACTGAGGAACAGTATGTCATTGACAATCTTCAGAAGAATATTCGTGTTTTTCTTTATTTCGCTAACAAAGAACGATTCGTCACTTTCGTTTTGAACTTCGGAAAGTAATTCGGAGAACCCTACAACTGCTTGAAGAGGTGTCCTGATTTCATAACTCATGTTTTTTAAGAAGGCACTTTTAAGTAAGTCAGCTTTCTGTGCTTCTTTTTTCTTCTTTTCGAGTAGATTCTGTGTCTCAGCCAATTCTGTAAAATCGATGGCAAGTCCGAAGAAATGATTGATGTTTTCTTCTTCGTCAAGTTCTGGCATGCCGATAAACTCGTAGTGTATGTCGCGACTTAACTCGGTCTTGGTCTGAATGGAAATGGAAAAGCCTTCGTCAAGACCTCCTTTTATTTTCTGAATGAGTTGTATGGCTTTCTGTTTACTGTCATCAGACAACATCTTCATCCATACATTCTTGCCATATTCCTTTCCTTCTTTTTCTGCATCGTCACTGATTCTGAATGAGAAAGTTTTGACGTTCAACCAGAATAATCTTATTCCGCAACCTTTCAGTATCTGATTGATGCTGTCGGCATACATTCTTATTTCTTCTGTCGCATTTTTCGTCTTGGTAAAGTAGTCTTTGAAATCCTGGAACGATTTGATTTTCTCGGTCTGATCTACAAAACTGGAACAATAACCTGCAACATCCTTTCCGTTGTTGTCAAACACAGGCGCCAGACGTCTTTCTATCATAACATGTCTTTCGGGTATAGCGTCCCTTGTATCATTGCTCTCATTACTTTTTAAATCAATATCTGTGGCAATCCACGAGGATATACCGTTTTCAAAAAACTCATAATCTTTACCCCATATATCATTAACATTCGGCCTCGTCTTTAGAAATGCAGCTTTGTCTTTGATATGAAAGTACTTGCACCATCTGTCGTTTATATCCTTGTATATGCCATCGTTGGTAATGTATGAAATAGCTACCATTGCAGAATTGAATACGGTCTTATATTTCAGAAGCATGTCTTTCTCTTTCGCTTTCCTTTCATAATGCTCGGCGATGTCTTTGTTGGTTCCGATAATGGAGACCGTATTGCCATATTTGTCTTTTTCAAATATACTTGCAACAACATTATATACCCTGACGGTGTTTTTCTCATCAGAAAAATGATTTGTCTGGAATACATCATGTATCTTATTCTTCTTTCCTTCAATCAACAGTTTGAAGTTTGCCTTCATTCTTTCATATTGATTTTTGGAAATGTCGTTTTTGAAATCATCAAGAAGAATACCTTCTTTCATATCTTCTTTATTGTCGAGCCTGAACAGCGTGTTTTTCTTAACATCAAAAATCCAAAGCATAATGCTGCCTGATTTCAGAGCAAGAGCCAATCTTCCGTCAAGTATCTTTATTCGATTGTTCTCTTCATTGATCTTTCGGCGGTATATGAAATTGTAAAGTATCAAAACCAAGAATACGACAACGGCAAAGAGCAAGATTGCAAATATCCACTTCGGCAAGTTTCTATATTTGTCAGTATAAAACCATTCGTCGTATATGGGGGTGAGATTCCCTTTCGCATATTCTAATGAAAAGACAGAATCCAACTTGTGAAGCAGGACGGTGTCGGTTCCCATAAACTTGTATGGTGAGGGTGGCATCCCGTCGATACTTGCTATTTCTATGGAATCAAAGTGATATGTATTCTTAAGATAGGTGAGACTTTGCGAATTCCATACCACATAATCGGCTTTCCTGTTTGCCAGATCATTCATAGCCTTTCTCATGTCCTCATATTTCGAGATGTTGCCAGCCCATCCGGCGTTGATCATTTGGTCGTGCGCTCCACTGCCGTTATGGACGATGATTTTGGCTTTGCTGAGTTCGTCGAAATATGATATATGTACTTCTTTCTTTCTGTACGCAACGGCGTTCACAAGAAAGGTGATGCATTGACTGCAGAATTTAAAGTCGCGTTTATGGTCTCCTGTATATGAACCCCATGACAATTGTGCTTTTCCTTTTTTCAAATCCTCAATGACATCTTCTCTGTATTTGAGTTTTATCACATAAGGAATATTCAGTTTATCGAGAAGGTACTTGGTCATCTCCACATCTATACCAGTAGGTTCGCCATTCTCATTCAGAAAAGAGAGAGGCCACAAGTCCCATAATCCTTCAACAATCAAAGGATGCTGTCGAGTATAAGGGTAATGTGATTTAATATTGTCATTTTCTATGGCTTGCCCTTTTGCCGATATAAGCGGAAGGAGGAAGCATAGTGTAAATATATATATAAATCTAGTATAGATATGGTTGCGCATAAAGTATAGGTGGGTTCTAATAATTATATTTTTTGAGATACTTATTCCGCCAGAGCCCTTTAT
>NZ_CALMHT010000134.1 GCF_937863835.1 uncultured Prevotella sp. | reverse complement strand
GTCGCTAAACTTTATGCTTAGGAATTGTTAAATCCCCAACTTTTCAAACTGATCCAATTTTTGTTTTTCAAACCGCAGGCAAGAACCATGGTCCTTTTAAAACAAAAAAACCGAAGAAATAAATCTCCGGATTTTCAGCGGTGCGTACGAGACTCGGACTCGTGACCTCCTGCGTGACAGGCAGGCATTCTAACCAACTGAACTAACGCACCTCATTGCTTATCAGGACATACTTTCTTTCAGCGGTGCGTACGAGACTCGAACTCGTGACCTCCTGCGTGACAGGCAGGCATTCTAACCAACTGAACTAACGCACCAAAAGCGTATCATTCTGATTTGCGGTTGCAAAGGTATTAATATTTTTTGGATTTCCAAAAATATTCAGCACTTTTTTTATGCATAATAAAAAAAATCTCATTGCCCCATGTTTATCACCTTATTCTATTAAAGCAATAAGACATATTACTGATTGTGGTATCAATTTTACTGAAAAAGAAAAAAAATTGTTTTTAATATTTTGTTCTATCTCCAAATTGATATATCTTTGTCACTTGATAGTCTGTATTCGTATACAGTATCGGATATGAACAACATTATTAATTAAAAAAACTATAAAGACATGTTTGGACTAGGTGCTCAAGAGATACTCGTTATCGCTCTTATTATTCTACTGCTGTTCGGTGGAAAGAAAATACCTGAACTGATGAAAGGACTGGGCAAAGGCGTGAAGAGTTTTAAGGATGGTGTGAACGGTATCGAGAACCCTACGGCTCAGGATGACAAAACCGAGAAGAAGGATTCTGCCGAAACGGAGAAGAAGGAAACTGCCGAAACTGAAAAAACGACAAAAGAGGATACGGCTGAATAATGGATGCCAAAGACGACCAAGTGAAGACGGAGACCTTCTGGGAACATCTCGATGAACTGCGCAGTTGTATAATCCGTGCGTTGGTAGCGACGGTTATCTTTTCTGCGGTTGCCTTCTCGATGAAAAACTTGTTGTTCAGCATCATACTCGCCCCGCACAGCAGCAGTTTTATCACGTACCGACTGATGGGTACCGCCCCGTTCAGTATCCACCTGATGAACATCGGACTTACGGAGCAGTTTATGATACATCTGCGCACGGCTATATATGCCGGTGTACTGCTGGTTTCGCCTTACATCCTCTATCTCCTTTTTCGTTTCGTATCCCCTGCCCTATACAGCAACGAACGGCGTTACGCCGGAATGATAGTGGTCAGTGCGTACATCATGTTCATGTTGGGCACGGCGCTCAATTACTTTCTGATCTTTCCTCTTACGGTGCGCTTTCTGGGCACTTATCAGGTGAGCAGCGAAGTAGCCAACATGCTGACGTTGCAATCGTATATCGACACACTGCTGATGATGAACATCATCATGGGGATTGTTTTCGAACTGCCCGTCGTCTGTTGGTTGCTGGCGCGCATGGGATTGCTCACTGACAAATATATGCGCAGATACCGCCGTCATGCCATCGTCGTCATCCTGATAGCCGCGGCTGTCATCACACCGACCACGGATGCCTTTACGTTCTTTGTCGTGGCGCTGCCTATATGGCTGTTGTACGAGGTCAGTATCTGCATCGTAAGAATAACTCAAAAGAAACAATAACACTCATATCAATATGTTGCGAAAAGTAAGAATAATCCTTGCCACAGTGTTTTTCACATTGATAACACTGCTCTTCCTTGATTTCACAGGCACTATCCACCATTGGTTCGGATGGATGGCTAAAATACAGTTTCTGCCTGCGCTGCTGGCACTCAATGTAGGCGTGATCGTAGGACTGGTGCTCCTGACGCTCGTCATGGGACGTATCTATTGTTCGGTGATTTGTCCGTTGGGCGTGTTTCAGGATATTGTTTCCATCATACACGACAAACGGAAGAAGAACCGCTTTACATATTCACGTGCCGTCAGTTGGCTACGCTATACGATGCTCGTCATCATGATTGCGGCGTTCATAGCCGGCATCGGTTCTATAGTGGCTCTGCTGGCTCCATACAGTTCTTATGGCAGAATAGCAAGTAATCTGTTCCAGCCGATCTATCAATGGGTCAACAACGGACTGGCTCTCGTAGCGGCACATTACGACAGTTATGCTTTCTACAGTGTGGATGTCTGGATCAAGAGTATGACGACCTTTATCATCGCCGTAGCCACATTCATCATTCTGGTCATACTGGCTTGGCGTAACGGCCGTACCTATTGCAACACCTTATGTCCTGTAGGTACCGTACTTGGTCTTCTGGCGCGTTTCTCATGGTTCAAGATACATATCAATGAAGACAAATGTATCAGTTGCGGACTCTGTACCAAGAACTGCAAAGCATCTTGTATCGACTTCAAAAACCATCGGATAGACTATAGCCGATGTGTACTTTGCGGCGACTGCATAGACAAGTGCCACAAGGCGGCAATCACTTACAGTCATGGTCCAATGAAATCAGCACAAAACGATGATGCTGAAAAAGATATAGATGTAGACAACGGGAAACGACTTTTCTTACTGGGTGCTGCCATCGCGACGACAGCTGCCACTTTAGGACAGGGAAAGAAAAAAGTGGACGGTGGACTGGCGATGATTATCAATAAGGTTTCTCCCGTCCGTCAGACACCACTGACGCCTCCTGGATCTATCAGTGCCGAGAATATGGCAAAGCATTGCACGGGATGCCAACTGTGTGTGTCGGAATGTCCTAACGAGATACTGCGTCCGTCGACTGAACTCACTAAACTGATGCAGCCGGTGATGTCTTATGACAGAGGATGGTGCCGTCCGGAATGTACGAGATGCTCGAAAGTATGTCCGTCGGGTGCCATCAAACCGATTTCGCGGGCAGAGAAATCATCCCTGCAACGAGGCCACGCGGTATGGATCAAGAAAAACTGCATACCGCTTACCGACCATCAGCAGTGCGGCAACTGTGCCCGTCACTGTCCTGTAGGTGCTATATCGATGGTTCCGTCGGACCCTGACGATGATATGTCGCCGATGATACCGGCTGTCAACGAGGCGAGATGCATAGGATGCGGAGCCTGCGAGAATCTATGTCCTGCACGTCCGTTCTCCGCTATATATGTAGAAGGACATGAAGTTCACCGTACAATCTAAAAAGTTATAAAGATGAAAGAATCAAATAAAATAAGCCGTCGTAAGTTTCTGAAAGTATTCGGTTCCGGTTCTGTAGTGGCTACAGCCGCTCTCACGGGATGCAAGAACGCGACCAAAGAGGCCTCTGACGAATATACGAAACAGGTGGAACCGCCTACGGGTAAGATGACTTACCGTGTCAACCCTAAGACGAAAGACAAAGTATCCATACTGGGATATGGGATGATGCGACTGCCGCTGGTGGGTGGCGACCAGTCGCAGGAAAGTACGGCACCGATAGACCAGAAGGCTGTCAACAAACTGGTTGACTATGCCATCGCCCACGGTGTCAACTATTTCGATACGTCACCTGCCTATTGCCAGGGTAACTCGGAGAGTGCCACCGGTATTGCCCTCCACCGGCATCCGCGCGACAGTTATTATGTCGCCACCAAGTTGTCCAACTTCGACCCTTCCACGCAGACGCGCGAGAAGTCTATCGATATGTTCAACGATTCTCTCAAATACCTGCAGGTAGACTATATAGACTATTATCTGCTTCATGCTATCGGTATGGATGGTATGGATGCCTTCAACAGACGGTATATGGACAACGGCATTCTCGACTGGTTGCTCGAACAGCGCAAAGCGGGTAAGATACGCAATCTCGGGTTCTCCTACCATGGCGACGTGAAGGTGTTCGACTACCTCTTGGCTCATCACGACAAATATAAATGGGATTTCGTACAGATAGAACTCAATTACCTCGACTGGAAACATGCCAAGGAAATCAACGACCTCAATACCAACGCTGAATATCTGTACAACGAACTGCTGAAAAGGAATATTCCTGCGGTAATCATGGAACCGCTGCTGGGCGGACGACTGTCTAATCTTCCTACACCGTTGGCCGACGAGGTAAAGAAACGCGACCCCGAACATTCCATCGCATCGTGGGCGTTCCGTTATGCAGGTAACGAGAAGAATGTGTTGACCGTACTGAGCGGCATGACATATATGGAACATCTGAAAGACAATCTGCTTTCATATTGTCCGCTCCGCCCCTTGTCGGCATCCGACCTGAAATTCCTGGAGGATATAGCGACGAAGATGATGCAGATCAAAACGATTCCGTGCAACGACTGCAAATACTGTATGCCTTGTCCTTACGGTGTCAATATCCCCGCCATCTTCGTGCATTACAACAAATGTCAGAACGAGGGAACGATGCCGAAGAACAAACAGGACCCCAACTATCGCAAGTATAGACGGGAATATCTGATAGGCCTCGACCGCAGTGTGCCGAAGTTGAGACAGGCCGACCATTGCATCGGTTGCGGTCAGTGCAAACCGCATTGCCCCCAGAGTATCGACATCCCCAAAGAACTACAGGAGATAGACAAGTATATCGAACAACTGAAAGAAGGAACTTTATAAAAGACCTATATACAAGAGAAAAAGAGGTTGCATCAGAATCTGATGCAACCTCTTTTCTTGAGAGCGGTAAACGAGACTCGGACTCGCGACCCCCAGCTTGGGAAGCTAGTGCTCTACCAACTGAGCTATTACCGCAAGAGAGCCGATACCCGGACTCGAACCGGGGACCTATTCATTACGAATGAATTGCTCTACCAACTGAGCCATATCGGCGGTCATTATTTTTTTATGCGAATGCAAAGGTAATATTTTTATTTTGAATTATAAAATAATTACTCAAATTTTTATTGGAAGAATCCATTAATTATTTGAAACATTCATTTTCATGCTGCCATTATACCCTATCAGCACGTTCACTATATAGTTGCTTGCATCGTCTGGTATACATATCATCGCATCGTAATGCACACCTGAAGCATCTATGCTTTTAAACAGCATATCACTCAATACAGCCTGCTTTAAGAAGGAAGTAGGAACATTGCCGGCAAACATCTTTTTGTGAAAGTCGCGTGAATAGATCTGCTTAGCTCCATTAAACACACTGATATGGATGATATTGTCATAAAAGACATTATCCACTTCCACACCGTCATCATTATAAGTGGCCTTCGTCACCTTATATGTCGTGGGGTTAATAGCTACATAACAATGATATTTATCTCCGGAATAAGTAACGACAGTGTCTCTTTTGATCAATCTGTTCTGATTGAGAGGCCTGGGTTGCTTCTGTGTAAATGAATATATGTCTTCAGGATTATCACTCTTTCTCAGATGCACGTCATCACCGTTCTGGTTCTTAAACCAAAACACATGGGGCGCCTGTTTGGTAATCGGATAACGAACCTCGTTGACACCTTTTATGATAAGAGTATCATCTACAATCTTGAAGTACGCCGGTTGACTGGTTGAGTCGGGATAATAGATCGTGTCGCCTTTCGCCCTGAATGAAGGTTCTTCAGTTTCTTCATCCACCCATATTCCCTGTAACATCGACTTGGCCTCACGGTTCTCAACGACTTCTGCCTGTTTGGGACTCGTATTTCTGCAACTGGTAATGATGATAATACCAAAAATAAATATCAGTAATTTCTTCATGTCATATTATTTACCAATGCAGTGATATTCAAATCCGAACGATTCCAATTCGTCTGACTCGAAAATATTTCGTCCGTCTATAACAAGCGGACGCTTCATTGCTTTCTTAATTACTTCCCAACTCGGCAAACGGAATTCTTTCCACTCCGTAAGCAATAGCAAGGCATCTGCGTCTAATATGGCATCGTACATATCTTTGCAATAATGCACGTCGTCTCCTACCCTTCTGCGGCACTCATCCATTGCCACAGGGTCGTAAACATAGATGTCACAGCCCGCTTTCTTCAACAGACCTATCATGACAAGGGCGGTAGACTCTCTCATATCGTCTGTCTCAGGTTTGAAAGACAATCCCCATAAAGCGATTCGCTTACCGGTCAGACTATCTCCCTGATATGCTTTTACCAGTTTCTCAAATAATACACTCTTCTGATTTTCATTCACCCTTTCCACGGCCTTCAGCACTTCCATTGAATAGCCATTGGTGTCGGCTGTCTTGATCAAGGCCTTCACATCCTTGGGGAAACATGAACCACCGTATCCGCAACCGGCATAGAGGAATTTTCTTCCGATGCGGGTATCTGCACCGATACCTTGACGCACCATATTGACATCAGCCCCTACACGTTCACAGAGGTTCGCGATATCGTTCATGAAACTGATTCTGGTGGCTAGCATGGAATTGGCTGCATATTTGGTCATCTCGGCACTGGGGATGTCCATAAATATAACCCTGAAATTATTAATCAGAAATGGCTTGTATAGACGAGTCAATATCGTTTTCGCTTTTTCGCTCTCGATACCGACGACAACTCTGTCGGGACTCATGAAATCTTTTATCGCATTGCCTTCCTTCAGAAATTCGGGATTGGAAGCGACATCAAAACCGATATTTACACCACGTCTGTCCAACTCTTCCTGTATGGCTTTCCTCACTTTGACAGCTGTACCTACTGGTACCGTACTCTTAGTAACAACGACAATGTATTTATTGAGATTCTTACCAATGGTAGATGCCACTTGAAGTACGTATTTTAGGTCTGCGCTGCCGTCTTCATCCGGAGGAGTGCCAACTGCTGAAAACACAATATCCTGATCATTGAGAACTGATGCCAAATCTGTAGTAAACTTCAATCTTCCCGCTTTCACATTCTTCACGACCAGTTCATCTAGTCCCGGTTCATAAATCGGAATGTCACCAGCCTGCAAACGCTTTACTTTGTCAGCATCCACATCCACACATGTAACATTGACTCCGGTATCAGCGAAACAAGTACCTGATACCAAACCAACATAACCGGTTCCTACTATTGCTATATTCATCGTTTATGAAATATTAAACTTATTCGAAATAATCGGCATCCTTGAAATCCTTACCTTGCAGGTCTTTCTCGCTGGTAAGAACATCCGATTCACTGATCGGCCACTGAATATCCAGAGCAGGATCGTTGAACCGAATAGACGCTTCATATTGAGGTGCATATACATTATCTACCTTATACGTAAAGATGGCTTCTTTGCTAAGAACCAGAAAGCCATGGGCGAATCCGCGGGGAATGAAAAACTGGCGGTGATTTTCATCACTCAATTCCACCATGACATGCTGACCGAAGGTAGGACTGCTCTTTCGTAAATCAACAGCCACATCGACAACCTTGCCTTTGATTACCCTTACCAGTTTGGCTTGCGAATAATCACCCTTTTGATAATGCAATCCTCTCAATACGCCATAAGAAGACTTGGATTCATTATCTTGAACGAAATCTACATGACCGATATGTTCATCAAACTCACTCTGTTTAAAAGCCTCGAAAAAATAACCTCTCGCATCAGGAAACAATCGCGGTTCTATAACATATACACCTTGTATATTAGTACTTTTATAATTCATTATTATAAACCTTATTTATTACTTGTGCAAATGTAATAATAATATTTTGAATAATAAAAGTTTTATAATTTTTTTCGCTGCTTTTAATCCATTTTATTTGTCTATATCAGTAAAATGAATTAAATTTGCATCGTGATTGAATTAGAAAGACATATAGAAATATTACTTTTAAGCAACGATTGTGTTATCGTACCGGATTTCGGCGGGTTTATGGCTCACCACATTGACGCGTGTTACGATGATACAGATAATATGTTTATCCCTCCCAAACGGACATTGGGTTTCAATCCTCAATTGAAGATGAACGACTCGTTGCTTGTACAATCATACATAGAAGCTTATGACATCAGTTATCCGGAAGCGTCGAAACGCATAGAATGTGAGACGAACGAACTGAAACAGAATCTGGACACAAACGGCTTTTATAATCTCAACGACATCGGTACTTTGTATCTCAATGATAATGGGAATATGGAATTCAAACCTTGCGAAGCCGGTATTCTGACACCAGAGCTATATGGTCTGGGAAATTTTGAGATTGATAAAGTTTCCATAGAAGAGGAAGAACAGGAAGAGCAGGTGTTGATACCTATTGACACCACTGAGGTGGTAGCAGAAAGAGAAGCTGACATAAAAGAACCGTCACCTGTATATGATGAAGATGATGACAGCAAAGGAATTACCATCCCTATTCATATCGTAAGATATGCTGTGGCTGCGGTTGCCGCTATAGTGTTCTTTTTCGCTTTCACGACACCTATTGCGAACAGCGAAATGAATGGTATATCTCTAAGCGGCATCAAAAACAGTGCTCTGTTCAACATTCTTAATCAAAAATGTGAGGTGAAAGCGCCCGGAACTATCAAGCTGAAAACCGACAAGTGTAATGCGGATAAAGAAAAGAAGAACGACACTTCCATTTCTCCATCAAAAGATACGACGGAACAAGATGCGGAAGATCGATTAGATAACAATAAACAAGATTACTACAGTATCGTATTGGCCAGTAAAGTGTCCAAAAGCAATGCGGAATCGTATGTCAAAGAAATGCACAAAGCTGGTTACGAAGACACGAAAGTTTATGTTCATCACCATACAGTAAGAGTCATATACGGCTGTTATTCATCTGAAAGCGAGGCATACAACCAGCTTAACAAGTTGCGTGACAAGTCTGATGACTTCAAGGAATCTTGGATATATAAAGTGAAAGGATGAGAAGAGTACGTTGCCCGAAGTGTGACAATTTTATCACATTCGATGAAACAAAATATGAAGAAGGACAATCGTTGGTTTTCGAATGTCCGGAATGTGGTAAGCAGTTTGGCATCCGTATAGGGGTTTCAAAACTCAGAAAGACCCAGAAAGAAGAAAACGCAGCAGGCGTTACAGAAAAAGGAGATGACAACGTATACGGTTCTATCATTGTTATCGAGAATGTATTCCATTACAAACAAGTTCTCCCTTTACGACTAGGTGACAATATTATAGGCAGATATATGAAGGGAGATGATATCAGTACTCCGATAGAGACGGTAGACCCGAGTATGGACGCCCATCACTGTGTAATCAATGTCAGTAAAAACAAGCAAGGGAAAATAAAATATGTTCTTCGTGATGGTCCCAGTAATACCGGAACATTTGTTGACAACGAAATACTCAACGACCGCGACAGACGCATCATATCAGACGGAACAGTTTTTACAATTGGGGCAACGAGTATTATACTCCGCGGACACGAAGAATAAGATAATCTATATTTAACCAATAAGACCAATAAAGGGAGACATCTTCACAGACATTCTCCCTTGAAAAAATGATAAATATAGATTAATTTAACGCCATTATTCACATAAT
The DNA here is from genome assembly GCF_937863835.1 of uncultured Prevotella sp. Classification (GTDB taxonomy): domain Bacteria; phylum Bacteroidota; class Bacteroidia; order Bacteroidales; family Bacteroidaceae; genus Prevotella. The sequence continues at coordinate 11,643 of NZ_CALMHT010000134.1, read as the reverse complement.
GGTTCGCAAAATTACTAAAAGTTTTTATACAATCCTATTAATTCTTATTCTTTGTTTAAAAATTAAAATGTTTTTAACTCTTTGTAAATACGTTGAACGGGGAATCCCATCACATTAAAATAACTGCCATTCAACGAAGAAACAGCTACATGACCTATCCATTCCTGGATACCATAAGCACCCGCTTTATCCATCGGAGAATATGTCTTAATGTAATACTCAATTTCGGAATCGGACAATTCATCAAAAGAGACATCCGTAGAAACCGAAAATTCAGACTGTCTCTGATTTGTAATGATACAGACACCGGTTACCACCTGATGGGTCTTGCCGCTTAACAGGCGCAACATTCTGAAGGCGTCTTGATTGTCAACCGGTTTACCGAGAACATCTTCTCCTAAGATGACAACTGTATCTGCCGTAATAAGCAAATCCTTGTCAGTGAGTTGACTCCGATACGCATCAGCCTTTTCTTTGGCTATGTATAAAGGTATCTCGGCCGCTGGTAACGTACGAGGATAGGTTTCGTCTATACCAGGAAGTACGCGTACTTCAAAATCCAAATCCAATCCCTCCAGCAATTCTTTTCTGCGAGGTGAATTACTCGCAAGTATGATGTGATACTTATTTAAATTTTCTAACATTGTAAATATCTTAAAAATCCATTACCAGCCGAAAGCTTTAGCATCTTTCAGCCATTTTCCCTGTGCTCTAAGCACCTGTTCTATAACATCTCTTCCACACCCATAACCTCCAATCTTATCACTGATATATACGCTGATTTCTTTGATGTCCGAACATGCATCTGCAGGACAACAAGGGCAACCGGCACGTTTCATCACTTCATAATCCGGTATATCATCTCCCACATACATGATCTCATCATCTGAAAGACCATATTTCGACAAAAACTCATCGTAAGTCTTGATCTTGACGGCACACTGCATGTATATATCCTGGACACCAAGATGTTCATAACGCAATCGTACACTCTTGGTATTTCCACCCGACAAAATAACGATCCTCAATCCTGATTTCTGAGCCAACTGGATAGCATATCCATCTTTGATATTAACTGTCCGCATCGGTTCTCCGTCGGGATGAAGAGTAATGGTCTCAGCGCTCAGTACGCCATCTACATCAAAGATGATAGACTTTATCTTTCTCAAGTCGTAATTGATCATATTATCTTTATGTGTTTATTTGTTATTCTTGTTTATTGCCATCTGATGTATACTCATACTCATTCTATCGTATATATCCTTTTGGAGTGGATTCTCCTTAAGAAGCACCGACTGGTTGCGAAGTATATTTTCATCAAATCTGACAGCAGGGCCTGTCTGTGCATCTGTGGGCGATAAGGTGTGTACCTTCCGCGCTGTCTCATCTATCAATGGCATCATCACATCAAAAGGTATATGGTTCTTTTTCAGAATCATTTCTGACATGGAATAGCAATGGTTCACAAAGTTCGAAGCAAAGACAGCAGCCAAATGCAGATACTTTCTATGTTCGGATGACAATTCATAAACCTTCTCACTTACATTGATCAGAAGTTCACGAATCTTATTTTCAGCTACTTCGTCGTTTGCTTCAATGAAACATGGTATTTCGCTGAAATCCACTTCTTTATCTTTGGAGAATGTTTGCATCGGATACAACACGCCATAATGAAATGCCATACCCTTGAATATATCCATCTGTACACTTCCGGCAGTATGTATGAAAACTTTTTTCTCTCTTCCTTTACACAATTCAGGAATCAAATCAGACAAGACACTGTCTTTGAGGGACAATATGTAAACATCAGCGTTTTTTGTAATATTGCGTATATCAGTAGTTGGTGAACCTCCCACTCTTTCAGCAAGCACGGAAGCAGATTCAATGGTTCTGCTATATACTTGTAAGATATCATGACCTGCCGTCAGTAATGCTTTGCCTAGATTCGTCGCTAAATTACCTGCTCCTATTAATACAATCTTCATTTTATTCTTATTCCGTTAAAACTTATTCAAGTGAACATTTTCCCATTTCAACTTATCTTCATCCTGCAATTTGCGCTCATCGGCCTTGTTGCCTACAGCCAAGACACAAAGTACTTCATATTGTTCGGGTATGTCGAGTATGCCGCGGATGACAGAACTAGCCGTAGTACCGTCGCTCAATCCCCTCCCTCGCATCTGTATCCAACAGGAACCGAGCCCTAAGTCCTCTATCTGATATTGCATCGAAATGGCTGCTATCGAACCGTCTTCTATCCAACAGTCATTCTGTTGAGGGTCTCCGAGAACAACAATTGCCAAAGGGGCACCCTTCAAAAATTGAGAGCCCATTTCTTTCGCATCTGCTATTTTTTCTATATCTGTCTTATCGTCAACAACAACGAACTGCCAGTTTCTGCCCCCTTTTGACGTAGGTGACATCAAAGCTGACCTTACGATCAATTTAACATCATCAGAAGATATCTCGTTGTCAGTAAACTTTCTATGACTTCTGCGCGTTTGCACCAAATCTTTAAAATCCTTCATTTTGCATCAATTTAATATTACTACTCATTGTTTTACTACAAAGATAGTTATTAATATCAAAATATCAGATACAAATACGTATTTTTAGAAAAGATTTATTATTTTTGCATCAATGAAAAGTATCAAAGTAAGTATTTACAACCGGAGTACAGACTTACCTGATATGGAATATAACAACTATTTCCACAGTAAGTCGTTATTCAGAATCTACGAGGCCTCAGCGGGTTATTTCCCTCACATGGTTGTCGCCCAGTCGGATGATGGATATGTATTGAGTCATATTCTTACTGTGATAAGAACACGCGGCGCCTTATTACCTCCTTATTTATATACACAATGCCGTATATATGGAGAAGGCGATTATGCGGAAAGCGACTACAACCAACATGAACTTTTTAATTTGATGCTTATCAAACTGACGAAGGAACTTGCTTCCAGATGTATCTATATTGAGATGAGCGACATGAGTGAAAAGATGTATGGATACAGATGGCTCAAAAAATGTGGCTTCTTCCCTATCAGATGGATGGAAATACATAATTCCCTCCACAGTATGTCACCTCTGGACAGAATTACTGATGAACGTATTAAAAGGCACATCAAAAACGCGGAAAAGAGTGGCGTCAGTATGTCACGGGTTACGAATGAAACGGAATTAAAAATGTTTTATAAAATGACTCGGGCATTCTATAAAATGAAATTACGCCGATTCTGTCCGCCTGAAAGTTTCTTCCGCGCATTACTCGATGACAAGGAGAATTCTATATTATTGACAGCCAAATACAAAAACAAGATAATCAGTAGTAGTGCCATCGTATTTTCAGAAGGCAATGCCTATTTGTGGTATTCGGCTTCCCGTTCAAAAAGCTTTCCATATCTGCACCCGAATTCAATATCTATATGGTATGCCTTAAAATACGGATACGACCATAATTATAGTCATCTGTATTTTATGGACGTCGGACTGCCGTTCCATAAGAGTGGAATAAAAGACTTGATTCTAGGGTTCGGAGGTAAACCTGTAAGTACAAACCGATGGTTCAGATGTTCCATACCATGGATTAACAATATCCTGTCATGGATATGGAGGGAATAAGACTTATTTGTGATGCGGCATGCACCAGTTCATTTGTGCCATCCTTTTAAACATGTGCCTGTGATATTTGTCCTCTGCCTTTATCACATCATATACCTTGCTGGCCGAAAGAACTTTCAGGAACTTATTATGATAGTACTGTTCTATCTTTTTTTGTTCTAAATCCAGTTTGTCTCTCAACTGTATGGCTTTTAGGCATCCATTTTCATCTGCAGGCTTGTTGCGGCCGATTTGTCTTACCCTGTCAAAAACGGCTCTCTGCTTAGCGCACATTTCTTCAAAAACAGGGAAAAAAGAAGCAGCTTCCATGGGAGTAAGTCCCGCTTCCTGGGAAATAAAATTCTCCATATCCTTCATAAACTCTTTTGGAGAAAACCTCTGTGGCGGAGATTGCTGAGCAAAAGAGTGTGATACGAAAAACAAAAATAATATAATAATAAAATTCCTTTTCATATAATATAAATTATTCATCCGAAAGACATTCATATATATCTTGATTATCCAGCATCGCAAAATCCGTCGCCTGATCTATATAGGCATCACGCGAAACCACTTTACTCGTACTCGTATGATTAATATTGATATTGTCTTTATGCCCATCAGACTGGTTGAAAAAGAGTCCTGTCATGCCCAATATCAACAAAAAACCGGCAGCGATGGAAATGATCTTCAAAGCGAATCGCCTTCTGTATTTTGCGAAATGGATTACTTTTGCATCTTGTTCTGGCAATTCCGACATGAACCTACTTGTAAATTCATCGAAATATCCCTCGGGAACAGAAAATGGATTTTCTTTTCCCTTGAGCTTGTTTAATATTTCAATTTCTTCCTTCATATCTTAATCTTTATATTAAAGACGATAATTATACATAAAAGTTTAATCGTTGTTGTGAAAAAAATCTGTAATTTTCTTAACCGCCAAATGATATGAAGCTTTCAGGGCTCCTTCTGTCGTATGCAGGACCTTACTCATTTCACTATATTTCATATCGTCATAATACCTCATTGTGAATACGGCTCGTTGTACCTCGGGCAATTTACTGATGGCCACAGTCAACTTCAACTGCATTTCATCACCGTCAAAATATTCATCTGCCATCAACTTATTTGTAATATTCACATCATCGGAATCTGCAACCAGGTTCTTATCATTTTTATTTCTTCTAAGGAAATCGATACTCTCATTGATAGCTATGCGGAATAACCATGTAGACAATTTGGATTCATTCCTGAAATCGCCAAGGTTGTTCCATGCTTTCATTAAACAGTTTTGCAATACGTCATCAGCATCATCATGGGATAATACGATACGACGAATTTTCCAATACAGAGGTTCCCTATATTTTCTGACAATTATCTCAAAAGCCTTACGGCGCGTAAGAGGCTCCTGCAACAATTGCATGACTTGTGTCTCATCGTATGTTTCCATGTTCAGATTTGGACGTTTTATTTGATAAAAGGTTTAATGGCATTACTGATCAAAATATCATAGCCATACACGTCTGGATAACTGACGATATTCCCTTGTTCATCCTTATATAGGGTGTAATACGTAATAAACAGGGGTATCGTCGGTTTAACATCCAGTGTCCTCATTTTTGCTTTTTTAGGTTTGTCCTGAGGTACGGCCTCCATAGATTCGGCATCAACTTCCGTTTCCGTATCATTCAGTCCCATGGATTCTTTAATATCCTCAAGAAGTGCTTCGTCTTCGTTGCCTAAAATGAACTGAGCCAATTCGTAGGGATGGTCCACTCTCACACAACCGTGCGACACGCCTCTGTTGTCTCTGTCAAAAATATCTTTGCTGGATGTATCATGAAGGAATACTGAAAAGTTGTTCGGGAATCGGAATATGATGCGCCCCAATGAATTACCTTCTCCTCCGTCCTGTACGACTCTATAATCACCGCTCAACAGCATTGACGCGGAGACTCTCGACACATCCACTTTCTGTCCCGTCTTCTTATACGTGATATACATATTGCGCTTGTCAAAATAATATGTATTTCCGGCATGTCTCGATATATCCTTTTTGATGATGCTCATAGGTATAATCCATTTGGGGTTTACATCTATCCTGTTTATAGAACTGTACAACATCGGTGTCTTCGTCTTTATCGCACCGCATCCTACACGCATAGATTGTATCTGTCCGTCTTCCACCGCGTATAGTTTGTATGCGGGTATGTTAACTATGACATACTTTCCTTTGTCCGGTATACTATTTACGGTACGCCATCTGCATCTCTCCATATTACACAAAATTCGAATACGTTCCGACTTTGACAAATTATTTTCGGAGAGTTTCGTCATCAACTCATAATAATAAGCATTCCTAGGTTGTATCTGCTTTAAGAATATACTCAGGTTGTGATCATAAATTTGCTTGAATGCCATACGAAAGAACTTCTTACCGGGATGCTGCATCTTGATATCAAACAGTTTCCTGTAACTCGTATGAGTGGAATCCTGTTCATAGATGTCTAAATTGTTAAGCAGATAAGAAGGATTGGTATAACCGAAACGCTGTCCTACAGCATATCTCAGATATGCCTTAGTCATTCTGTACTCCAGTCGAGCCAATAGTATATTAAGATTGCTCACGCTGTCGGTATCAAGGCTTCTAATGTATCTTAAATCCCGCTTGATTCTATTTACATCAAACGATCGACTGGTAAATCCCATCTTCACCACTTGATCCAGATATTGTAACAAAGTATCAGCCCTGTTATCTACGCCATATCTGTCTATCCATAAAAAATCATGATGATTCAAATAATAACTGCGAACACGATAGTCGGCTACTGTAGAGTCGATATCGTTATTACATAGACTGTCTATATAATCCCTGATAATATGAGAATTGATTGCGTATTTTTCCGTTTTCAAATCAGAAAACGCTTCAAGCGTAAGTTGCTTATTGGGATTCGCCACATTCTCCTTACATCCGATTACGACTGCAAATGAGAGGACTATGACAAAACAGTATAGGAATCTAAAGAAGTTTATCTTAAAGAAATCTTGCGTACTGTGTTTCCTACTTTCAAAATGTAACAACCTTTTGGCAAATTAAGTTCATAACGTTTGTCAGCACCCTCAATCTTAAAACTATCCACACACATACCTGTGACATTATAAATGTACAATGTCTGACCGTTTGCGCCGGTAATATGTACGTTAGAGCCTACAACACTTATCGTTATGTCCTGCATATCAATAGCATTGTTCATCTGTTCTGATGAATTTGTATTATTCATGGCAGGAACACTTAATGATATGAATGCAGTAATAATTAAAAGTAGTATATTTTTTATCATAATCATTCGAATTTATGTTGCAAATATAGAAGAATCATTTGAATTAACAAAATTTTTTAGCCGAAAAATGCAATAAATCGTAAAAACATACTATATAGATGCTCTATTTCATATATTGATGATTTTCATTTCATCAGCAAGCTCTACGTTTGAATAGATTTCTTTAGCCTCGTTCAACAAGACATTTTCATCTTCGTATCTGGACGAATAATGCCCCAAGACCAATTTCCCCGCTTCGGCATCGCGCGCCACCATTGCTGCCTGTCGGGCTGTACTATGATAATACTTCTCTGCCATTTCCGTGTTGTCATCGCCATACGTCGATTCGTGATAGATGACATTCACTCCTTTAACTAACCCGGACAGTTCTGGCATATATTTCGTATCCGAACAATAAGCGTAACTTCTCACAGGATCGGCGGCGACAGTAAGTCGTGAATTGGGTATCACTTCTCCGTCTTCGGTAGTCCAATCAGCCCCGTTCTTTATATTATCCCGTTGACTTACCGGTATATTGTAAAAATCTATCATATCTCTCCTGATGTGAGGCAAGGTCGGTTTCTCTTTGAACAGGAAACCGCAACAAGGCAGACGGTGCTTTAAAGGCAATGTGGTGACAGTAAGACTCCGATCCTCATATATAACCTTGTTCTCTTTGGTATCGACAGGATGAAATTCGATATCGTATCCCAGACCGAAACAGAACATATCCATCATTGAATCAAGCATTTGCTTGAATTCACCTGGAGCATATATATGTAGCGGTGCTGTCCGTCCCAACATACCGAAAGTAGAAATCATACCTATCAGTCCGAAGCAATGGTCACCATGCAAATGAGAGATAAAGACCGCACTTATCTTTGTGAATCTGATGCGCGAACGTCTCAATTGCATCTGTGTACCTTCACCGCAATCAATCATAAATAATTTTTCTCTTATCTCCACCACTTGCGAAGAGGCGAAATGCTTCAATGTCGGTAATGCACTTCCGCATCCTAAAATATGTATTTTGAATGGTTCCACTGTTACTTACTGCTTCTTGAAAATTCAAATTTGTCTTCTGAACCTTTGATGCAAAGGGAATCAGAACCCAGTTTTACGATATTAAACGAATCCAGTTCTTCCTCGTCTCCGCCTCCGTCTCGTTGAGCCGTAAGAATCAGTTTACCATTAAATATCTTCCATGTCTTATAGAACGTGGAACTCTGGTTTATACTTTCCGCGATACCGCCTTCTTTCAGTCTGATACCTACATAGTCACTACCGTCGATTGGGTTCGGCATCATCCAGTTGCCCAACAGTGTATTGAGATTGATCACTTCCTGAGCGTTGTACATATCACCGTCCTTTTTAGCCATTACCGCCAGACGGTCGCCGCACTGCAAGCCACCTAAAACCGTTCCGTTATCTTTAGCGTCCGTGATGGATATGTCAAGTGTGTCATTATTATCCGTTATCAGTTGCAAAGTATTCATCGCTGTTCCTTCACCACAGATGCCATAGAGTGTATTATCCTTCACTTGTGCAGTGGTCTGCACCGAGTCAGTATCGGAAGTAGCCTGTTGTGATTTATTTCCGCAACTTGCCATGGTTAAAGCGAAGGCAAGTATTAAATAAGACAATTGAAAGTGTTTCATAATCATATAGTTTAAAATTATTTCTAGATAATATTCAATTCTTTTCAAGAGATTTCGCCTCATTCCACAGTTGGTCCATCTCTCCTAAAGTCATATCTTTCAACGGCTTGTTGATCTTGATGCTATGGTTTTCTATATAGTTGAAGCGGCGGATAAACTTTTGGTTCGTCTTTTCCAAGGCTGTATCAGGATTCAGATGATAAAGTCGAGCGGCATTAATCAGACTGAACAGAAAATCGCCGAATTCCTCCATGGAATGTTCTTTGTCCTCTTTGCGCAATTCAACTTCCAGTTCTCCGAGTTCTTCTTTCACTTTGGCCCAGACGTCACCTTTATCCTCCCAATCAAAGCCTACATTTCTCGCTTTGTCCTGTATACGATATGCCTTTATCAGAGAAGGCAATGAATCAGGGACACCCGACAGCACACTCTTGTTGCCATCTTTTTCCTTCAGTTTGATCTGTTCCCAATTTTCGCATACGGTCTTTGAATCTTTGGCATCTACATTGCCATATACATGGGGATGACGGAAAATAAGTTTGTCTGTCAGTTGTGTACATACATCAGCTATATCGAAATCACCCGTTTCACTTCCGATTTTCGCATAAAAACAGACATGTAGCAAGACATCACCCAGTTCTTTGCATATATTTTTCTTATCTTTTTTCAGAAGAGCGTCACAAAGTTCGTAAGTTTCCTCTATCGTATTTGCTCTTAAACTCTCGTTTGTCTGCTTTTTGTCCCATGGACATTTCACCCTCAGTGTATCGAGTACGTCCAATAAATGACCAAAAGCTTCCATTTTTTCTTCTTTTGTATGCATATTACATTTATTTCTTTCTGCAAAAGTAGGTATTTTCCACGAAATTTAGTAATTTTGCAGCGGTTTTTTCAAATATATAGTCAAGATATATATCATAGACGATTAAAATAATAATATAAAATGGAATTAGCTTCTAAGTACGACCCACGGGCTGTGGAGTCGAAATTGTATCAGTATTGGCTTGACAACAAGCTTTTCAGTTCTAAGCCAGACGGGCGCGAACCTTACACTATTGTCATTCCTCCACCAAATGTGACAGGTGTGCTGCACATGGGACACATGCTGAACAATACCATTCAGGATATTCTGGTACGCCGTGCGCGTATGGAAGGAAAAAACGCATGTTGGGTACCAGGTACCGACCATGCATCCATTGCGACAGAAGCAAAAGTCGTAAACAGACTTGCCATCAAAGGTATCAAGAAGACAGACCTCACCCGTGAGGAATTTCTTAAGCATGCCTGGGCATGGACTGAAGAACACGGAGGTATCATTCTGATGCAATTGCGCGAGTTAGGTGCTAGTTGTGACTGGAGCCGTACTGCTTTTACTATGGATGAGACACGCAGTAAGAGCGTCATTCACGTATTCTGCGACTTGTATAAGAAAGGACTTATCTATCGCGGTGCACGTATGGTCAACTGGGATCCTAAAGCTAAGACCGCACTCAGCGATGAGGAAGTGATATATAAGGAAGAACATTCCAAACTCTATTATCTGAAATATATGGTAGTGGAAGAACCTGGCAAATATGCCGTTGTAGCCACTACACGTCCTGAGACCATCATGGGTGACTCGGCGATGTGTATCAATCCTAATGACCCTAAGAATCAATGGTTGAAAGGCAAGCACGTCATCGTGCCTCTAGTCAACCGTGAGATTCCTGTCATCGAAGATGATTACGTTGATATCGAATTCGGTACGGGTTGTCTGAAAGTGACACCGGCACATGATATCAACGACCATGCCCTCGGCATCAAGCACAATCTGGAGACCATCGATATCTTCAACGACGACGGTACAATCAGTGAAGCAGCAGGAATGTACGTAGGTCAAGACCGTTTTGACGTGCGCGAACAGATTGCGAAAGACTTGACCGCGGCAGGACTGATGGAGAAAATAGAAGATTATGATAACAAAGTGGGGTTCTCTGAGCGTACCAATGTACCTATCGAACCTAAATTGTCAACACAATGGTTCCTTAAGATGAAGCACTTTGCCGACATGGCATTGCCTCCTGTCATGAATGACGAGATTCAGTTCTACCCTGCAAAATATAAAAACACATACCGTCATTGGTTGGAAAACATCAAAGACTGGTGTATTAGCCGTCAGTTGTGGTGGGGTCATCGCATCCCAGCGTATTATCTGCCTAAAAACGGTGGTTATGTCGTAGCCGAGACTCCTGAAGAAGCATTGGAGATGGCAAAACAGAAGAGCGGAAACAACAATCTTAAGATAGAAGATTTGGAGCAGGATTCCGACTGCCTTGATACCTGGTTCTCATCTTGGTTGTGGCCTATATCCGTATTCGACGGTATCAATAATCCCGACAATGAAGATTTCAAATACTACTACCCTACCTGCGACCTTGTTACAGGACCGGATATCATATTCTTCTGGGTAGCCCGTATGATTATGGCTGGTTATGAGTTTAAAGGCAAGATGCCTTTCAAGCACGTCTACTTCACTGGTATTGTGCGCGACAAGTTGGGCCGTAAGATGTCCAAGAGTCTTGGCAATAGTCCAAACCCTCTAACTCTTATCGAGAAATATGGTGCCGACGGTGTACGCATGGGTATGATGCTTGCCGCACCTGCAGGAAACGACATTCTCTTCGATGAGTCTCTATGCGAGCAGGGACGTAACTTCAACAATAAGATTTGGAACGCTTTCCGCCTTGTCAAAGGTTGGGAAACAGCAAATGTGGAACAACCAGAAGCCAATAAAGTAGCCATTAAATGGTTCGAGGCCAAATTGAAAGTCACAAACGCAGAAGTTAACGACCTTTTCAAGAAATATCGTATTTCCGAGGCTTTGATGGTCGTTTACCGTCTGTTCTGGGATGAATTCTCAAGTTGGTATCTCGAAATGATTAAACCTGCTTACGGTTCACCTATCGACAAAACGAGTTACGACGCTACCCTCAGTTTCTTCGAATCACTGCTCAAGATGCTCCATCCTTTTATGCCATTCATCACCGAAGAATTGTGGCAACATATATACGACCGCAAAGACG
>NZ_CALMHT010000133.1 GCF_937863835.1 uncultured Prevotella sp. | reverse complement strand
TCCCTGTCCACAAGCATATTGCCCGTAGATGAACCCATAAACAGTTTGATGCCCGGAATACGTCGCATATCCAGTTGACCGAACAACTCCGCATTGGTATTGGTCGCGCCGAAGAAAAAAGAATAATTGATATGACTTTTTATTTTTGCCGACCAGAACTTAGCGTTAAGACTTTCCAGACTAGTGGTTTGGGGCAACGTGTTCGGCATATCAAAAAAAGAAGTTACACCTCCCACAGCCGCCGCCCTACTCTCACTTTCGATGTCAGCCTTGTCTATAAGTCCGGGATCACGGAAATGCACATGATCGTCTATTACCCCCGGTAACAGATAACAATCAGACGCATCTATTACGCAATCGAAGATGCCACTTGGCATCTTCGTATTGTCATTAACTTCCGTTATTATATCATTGTCTATTATTACATTCCCACGAAAGGATTTACCCTCGTTTACAATAATAGCATTCGAAATTAAAGTTTTCAATTTTCAGTTATCTTATTGTGGTGTATTCGTCAAAGCGCCGGTCGGCTGTTGCTGCTGAGCTGGTGGTGGAGGACCGGCAGGCTCCATACCGTTCATTCTGTTCTGGTTTTCCTGTGCCGTCTGATAATAGTCCTTGACGTAAGGGTCCTTTTTGAATTTATCAGTAGCTTTGGTCATAATATCCTCTATCCAAGGATTGAGTATCGGATACTGATATGAACTGGTTATCATCATAAAGACACCCGGACCGAGCACATTGTCAAAGTTGTCGACAATAAACGATGTCACGAGTTTGTCTTCCTGTGAAGCTATATAACTGGCTTCGTTAGACAGTTTCATATTAATATTGTCCAGATTGCCGCCATTCATAATCATCTGACTTTGCTTATGACTGAGTTCGTTCATCTGGTTGTCCAACTGGTTATGCTTGTCTATAAACTTATATAGCTTTTCGTTAAGCGGTGTCCCTGCCACGTTCTGCTGGGTATTGTCTATCTTGATCACGATGTCTCCGCCCTCCAGTACGACAGGCATCACACTTTCGTCATCCATATAAAGACTGGCCATTCTCGTAGAATCCAAGACACCTGAAAAATGGAATTTCCCATGAACCACATCACAAGAGTCGATATTCTTGAGTTCATTATTCTTCACTACCTTAAGAAAGAGCATCCGTCCATCCAATGTCGAGATAGAACTTGTACCTTCTATATTATATGATGAAGTACAACCGGTCAGTACGGCCAACGTCATTAATGTGTAGAGTATTTTATTCATATAGTGTCTTTTTCTAATCGTTGCAAATGTACGACGTATAATCGACGTACGAAAATAAATTTATGCTATTTAAAAGAATTAAGGTTGATTTTATAGTTTTTTTGCCTCTTTGTCCAGTTCATGGGATATTCTATGTGTCGTATACAGCTCGATAATCGCTGCACAAAGCAATATCACCACCCAGTTATTATGTACATACTGGACATAATACAACAGGTCGATCTTGATAAACATATATTTGTCTTCCAACATCAGCAATGCTGTAAGTACAAAAAACAAATCGCCCGTCAACTGTATGCGGCGCAAACGTTTCACCGTTATGTTGCTGCCGTCGTAAGACTGTTCATATTGCAGATAAGCGAATGCTATCGCACCTACCGTGAAAATCCATGCGGCAAACGACCATCCGATAATATATATCCCGGAACCGACAACCATCAGAATCGCCCCTAAGAGGAATATAATGTTTTGTATTTTAGTCAACTGTTTCATTGTTAATAGTTTTCAGAGTTATCTTCATCATCGCTCAGTACGAAGATGTCTTCGTCGTCTGCTTTCATAAAATATCTTTCACGGGCTATCTTTTCTATCTCCTTCGGATTCCGGTCCAAAGCTTTCAATTTCTGCATATCCTTTTTATATGTATTGTTATATTTGTCTATTTGCTCGTGCATTTCATCAATGTGCCGCTGGTTTTGGATGTGATCCCATACACTGTTCTCGTCGGCAAAACCTACCACGATGACAGCCACAACAATAACTATATAATACTTATAGTTATGGAGGAATCCAATCAAGATACCGAATCGACTCATTATTGCTTATATTATAATCTGCAAAGATAATGTAAAAATTCGATTTAGCGAACTGAATGAAAAAAAAAACATATCAGAGCCTGATATTTTTTATCAAAATTAATTTCATACTACTTGCGTTTCTCGATTTTTATCATTACTTTTGCATTCACATAATCAAGATACATTATCATAAAAATGGGAGAATATATCGTTTCCGCACGCAAATACCGTCCGAACTCGTTTGACACGGTAGTTGGACAAAGTGCACTCACGACTACTCTGAAGAATGCCGTCAAGAGTGGCAAACTGGCTCACGCCTATCTGTTCTGCGGTCCGCGCGGAGTGGGCAAAACCACATGTGCGCGTATCTTTGCCAAGGCGATCAACTGTGCTACACCTACAGCCGAAGGTGAGGCTTGTGACACATGCGAAAGTTGCCAGGCTTTCAACGAGCAGCGTTCTTATAACATCTTCGAACTGGATGCCGCCAGTCATAATTCCGTCGAGGACATCAAGAATCTGATGGAACAGACACGCATCCCGCCGCAGATAGGCAGATATAAGGTGTTTATCATCGACGAGGTCCACATGCTTTCCACAGCCGCATTCAATGCGTTTCTGAAAACACTCGAGGAACCGCCCGCCCATGTCATCTTCATTCTTGCCACGACCGAGAAGAACAAGATATTACCTACCATATTATCCCGTTGTCAGATTTACGACTTCGAACGGATGACGGTGCCCAATACCATCGCCCACCTCAAGGGTGTTGCCGAGAAAGAGGGAATACAGTATGAAGAGGAAGCGCTGAGCATCATAGCCGAAAAAGCCGACGGCGGTATGCGCGATGCCTTGTCCATATTCGACCAGGCTGCCAGTTTCTGTCAGGGCAACATCACTTACAAGAAAGTCATCGAAGACCTCAATGTCCTCGATTCCGAATATTATTTTCATATTGTCGACTTATGCATGGACAACAAGGTCAGTGAAACGATGTCTCTTCTGAACGACATTCTGAACAAGGGATTCGACGGCGGCAATATGATCAACGGACTCGCCAAACATGTACGTAATGTGATGATGGCCAAAGATGCATCCACATTATCCCTGTTGGAGACCAGCGAAAGCGTCAAGCAGAAATATACCGAACAGGCTAAAAAGTGCACTGACAAATTTTTGTACGGTGCCCTGAAGATCATGAACAGATGCGATATCAATTACCGCCAGAGTAGTAACAAGCGTCTGCTTGTGGAACTGACTCTGATAGAAATGGCGCAGATTACCCAACCGGACGAAGATTCCCCCGGAGCGGGGCGCCGCCCCAAAAGATTAAAATCCCTGTTTAAGCAAATCATAGTCAACAATCCGTCTGCAACGGTTCAGCAGGTGACCGCAACGGATCAGGGCGCGCAACGTCAGGCACAACAAGCGCAACAGCCTCAGACTACCTCTGTGCCTACCCCGCAACCGCACACTCCGGTCAACGTATCCGCATACAACAGCTTCAACAAGCCCAACATCCGTTTCGGCACCTCTTTTTCCGCCTTGCGCAACAGAGGTAAGGCAGCAGAGACGGCGAAAGAACAAGCGGTCGTTGTGGAAGAAACGGAACCTTTTACCCAGGAAGAACTGTCGTTCCAGTGGATGCGTCTCTGCAACTGTATGCCGCAGCAATATATCGCAGTGGCTTCGAGAATGAAGAACCTGATGCCCCGCATCACCGAACTGCCTCACATTGAAGTGATCGTGGACAATCAGGATATGCTGTCGAATATCAACAAACTGCAGATGAAAATCAGGAGTACATTGCAGCAGTCTCTCCATAATGGACAGATAACCATCACCGTACGCCTTGCGCGCGCCGAAGAGATCAAGAAGATTCCGTCCAGGGCCGAGCAACTGGCTAACATGTCTGAAGACTATCCCGCTCTGGGTAAGTTGCGCGAACAACTTGGACTTGAACTGGCCTGAAAACAGAAGAAGTCTTCCCTATCAGGAAGACTTCTTATATTTCATATTCAGAATTTGCGTTAAATCAGCGGCATTCCCAGTCGCTCACATTCCTTGATCATATCCTCGGGCCATATAGAAGCCTGTATCTCACCGATATGAGCTTTATGCAGCAGTATCATGCACAGACGACTCTGTCCGATACCGCCACCGATACTCAGCGGCAGTTTACCTTCCAGCAACTGTTTGTGGAAATACAGTTTTTCTCTTTCCTCTTTTCCCTCAATGGCGAGCTGACGAAGCAGGGCATCCTTATCCACACGTATACCCATAGACGACAATTCGAAAGCACGGTTAAGTACAGGATACCAGATCAGGATATCACCATTGAGTCCCATCTTGCCGTTCTCTGCTATCGTAGACCAGTCATCATAGTCGGGAGCCCGACCGTCGTGCTTCTCACCATTACTCATCTTACCGCCGATACCCATCACGAACACAGCACCGTATTTCTTGCATATCTCATCCTCACGCTCTTTCGGAGAAAGGTTAGGATACATCTGCAACAAGTCTTCGCTATGTATGAAATGAATATGTTCGGGCAAGAAAGGCTTGATCTCCGGATAAGTCTCACAAGTAAGATATTCCGTACGCAGGATAGCCGCATAGATACGTTCCACGATATTCTTCAGAAAAGCGATGGTACGTTGCTGGCGCACGATGACGGCTTCCCAGTCCCACTGGTCCACATACAGGGAATGGAGATTGTCCAGTTCCTCGTCAGCGCGGATAGCGTTCATATCCGTATATATTCCGTATCCCGGTTCGATATTATATTCTGCCAATGTAAGACGTTTCCATTTAGCCAATGAATGTACGACTTCAGCCTGTGCTTCATTCAGGTCTTTAATAGGGAAAGCTACAGGACGTTCCACACCGTTCAGGTCATCATTGATTCCCAGTCCCTTCAGCACGAAGAGAGGTGCGGTGACTCTGCGCAGACGCAGTTCTGTGGACAGATTCTGCTGAAAGAAGTCCTTGATCAACTTGATACCCTGTTCTGTCTGCTTCATATCCAGCAGAGCCTTATAGTTTTCGGGTTTAATCAGATTACTCATATTATTTGTTTTTCCTTTGATTTATTAAAAACTGGATGCAAAGGTAAGCAATATTTATTTATTTGCAAGAAAAATAAGGATAATTTTTGCAAAATGTTAGTAAGAATAACTTATTACTAACATTTTGCATATTAATACTCTTCGTATAGAATCTATTATTCTTCGGCAGAACCGATTATCTTTGTCATAAACAATTCATTTTTCTTATCGAAATATCTGTATTCCACCGTGTCCATCATCTTTTTTACCAGGAATATGCCCAGTCCGCCTATCTGTCTATCTTCCAACTTCTTTGTCACATCCACCTCGGGTACGTTAGTCGGGTTGAACGGTGTGCCGCTGTCTGATAATACAAATTTCAGTTTTCTTTCATCTTCCGCATAAGTGGCCTGCAAACCGATTTTGCCATTTTCGCCGGCCGGGTATGCATAGTTGATGACATTGACCACTGCCTCTTCCAGAGCCAGATTCAGTTGTGTCTGTGTCTTCATTCCGATATGCAGGTCTTCCCCTATCTGTTCCACATATTCGGCGAGTCTTTTCACCTCTACCATTTTGTTTTCCATCAGCAGTGATTTATGATAAAGGGTTGTGTCTTCCGGGCGATAATACAGATTCATGATGGTTATATCATCACTTTGTTCCGCTCCGTCTGCGTGTCTGACAATAGAGTTGAGCACCGTTTCGGTCAATTGTTTTACATCTTGCGTCATATTATTCCTAATGGTGCCGATCAGTAAATCTTCCCCATATTGCTTCTTTTCGTCGTTTTCTGCTTCCGTTACACCGTCAGTATATATCAACATTCTGTCTCCTATACCCAGTTCATGTTCTTCTTCCTGATAGGGGAATCCGCCCATCAGTCCTACCGGCAGATTCTTCTTCACTTCCATAAATCTCACGTTGCCTGTTTCGGAATTGAAGATGACTGGCGGATTATGTCCTGCGTTGCACAGCACAAGTCTACCCGATATCAGATCCAGTCTGCCCACCAGCATGGTGACGAACATATTCGAGTCGTTGTTCTCCGCCACTGTGTTGTTGAGGGCATCCACTATTTCGCCCGGCGATATCTCCTGTGCGGCGATATTTCTGAACAGGCTTCGTGTTACCGCCATGAACAATGATGCCGGAACACCCTTGCCCGACACATCGCCAACAGTGAAATAGAGCATCTCGTTGGCGATAAAGAAGTCGTAGAGGTCGCCGCCCACCTCTTTGGCGGGTCTCAGTATAGCATACAGGTCCACATCATTCCGGTCGGGGAACGGAGGGAATATCTTGGGAATCATTCCCATCTGTATCGACTGGGCTATATGCAGTTCGCTCTTAATACGTTCGTTGGATGCCGTGGTCGATTTCAGTTCGCTTATAAAACGTTTGGATACGAAAGCTATCGCGGCAAAGAATATCACGATGCACAGCACGAAGAGGAGTACGATGTACAGGAGGGTCCTGTTGAGACTACTGAGGATGATACTCTCCTGACAGATGTTGCATACCGACCATCCCGATGATGAGATAGGACTGAAGAAGGCATAATAATTCACGCCGTCCAACTGGAATTCATAATATCCCCGTTCTCCATTGATCATTTTCGTTCCCATTACGGCAAGCGAAGAGTCTTTTCGTTCGTATGCGTTCGACAATACCGTCTCATTGAGAATCTTTTCCTTATCCTGATTGGTAATATAGTATCCGTTGCGACTCAGCAGGAAGGACGAGCTGTTCTTAATCGGTTGCAGTTTTTTCACAATGTTCGAGAAATCTTCCAATGATATATTGACCGACAGCACACCATACACCGTGCCGTCCTTACGTTTCAGTGGACTGGAATATGTACACATGCGTGTCTTGCCATAGAAGTAAGGTTCGCTCCAACCGCTTTTCTTGAGCAGTTTTGGTATCAGATACCAGTCCTGACTGAAGTAGTCGTACAAGTCGTCTGTCACCTGCTGACATTTGACACCGTCTTTTCCCCTATTAGCGGTTAGCATATACTTTCTGCCTTTCGAGGGAACCACATTGGGTTCGAAGGCCATCTCGGCCGAAACTAATTCGGGATTGTTGATCAGTCGCTGACGTAAGATATGTTTCAGTTGCGCCTCGTCGTTCAGTTTATCTTCAATCATCCATACCGCATTGTCCACGGTCACCTGTGCCTTTTTGAGGTGCGAGTCTATGCGCAGTTCCATATTGTCAAGCAGCGACAAGGTATTGTCTATCGAGGCCTGTATGCATTGTTTCTTCATCACCACATAGAAGACGGAGAACAATATCGTAAACATGATGATAGTGCCTACAACTGTGAATATGCTCAGTCTTACAGAGTAATTTCCTTTATATTTTTTCATAGTGGTACATTCTTATTATTTCACCATATCGTCATAGTCTATCTTTCCTCTGAATTTCAACATGTCGAGAGACTTGTTGAAATTGTTCCTCGACAATCTGAATGTCCGCTTGCCCGTAGCTTTGTCTGTCTGCAGGCGCAATATCTCGTTCAACTGCTTGCGTTGGTGATAGATATTACTGCCCACGTTGTTGTTTCTCACCTGCTGCATCACTATCTTGAGAGCTTTGTCCTTGTTGGCGGCCACCCAGTTCCATCCCTTCCTCGACGCACTTACGAACTTGGCTATTTCCATCTTATGTTTGTTGTAGTAATCTTCTGTCACATACAGTCCGTCTTCAGGCATATTGATGCCGTAATCTGACCATCTCATGGCGTATTTGCAGTTAAACCCGCACTCCTGCAACGTGTAATATTCATTATAGGATGTAACAATCTGCACATCCAAGGCACCCGACAGAAAGGCGTTGACGCCATGACTGAAACGGATAATCCTGTCGGTCCTAATGCCCCATACGGCAAATATCTTATCCAGATATTCCTGGGTGATAAAGCGCCACATACCTACCCTGTACTTATCCATGTCTTTCATCGAGTGCAGCTTGTAATGACTTACGAATATCAGACTGCTCTGCTGACTGGTCTGCATGATATTGACAATCTTTTCCCCTGCAGCCTTCAGATACAGGGCATCCGACAGATACATGATAGCTATATCTGTCTTTTTGTCTTTCAGTGTGGTATATAGATTCTCGCTGGTAGACGGATGCCTTATCACCACATCCAGTCCTTCACTCTTGTAATAGCCCAACTGCTCTGCGGCGTAATAGCCGGCAAACTGACTCTGCGCCAACCAGCGGGTAGTAAGCACCATCCTCTGACCATAAGAGGATAAGCATCCTAAGAATAATATTATAAATAATGTTTTTCTCATAAGGTAATATTAATTGTAGAGATTATTTCGCAAATATATGAAGAATAATCGGTTTTCGCAAATAATTTTAAATACATTTATTACCTTTGCAGGCAAAAACAAGCATGATAGAATCAGAACCCGATATATTCGGACGTATCAGTTTACTTCTCGGTAGTGATACTTTACAGGAAATCGGCCGCAGACGGGTCATTATCTTTGGTGTCGGCGGCGTCGGTTCGTGGTGTGCCGAGGGATTGGTCCGCTCGGGCATCACGCATCTCACCATTGTCGATTCCGACTGTGTGGCTCCTACCAATGTCAACCGTCAACTGATGGCCACCACCCGGACGATAGGTCAGGTGAAGGTCGATGCGCTCCGGCAGCGTCTGCTCGACATCAACCCTTCCGCCGACATCACAGCCATCCGGGAAGTCTACACCGCCGACACCGCCGAGTCTTTCCACATCGGCAGTTACGATTATATCGTGGATGCCATAGACAGTTTGAAAGACAAGGCCCTGCTGATACTCAGCGCCACCAAGACCGATGCCGTGCTCTTCTCCTCGATGGGAGCGGCGCTGAAGATGGACCCGACGAAAATACGGGTGGCTGAATTCTGGAAGGTGCGCGGCTGTCCGCTCGGCGCCGCCCTGCGCCGCAGATTCAAGCACAGCAAGGAGTTCCCCGGTAAGAAGTTCCGGTGCATCTACAGCGAAGAACTGTTGCAGAACCGCGGTCTGACGGATGAGTCATGTTCCTACAAAGCCCAGATCAACGGCAGTATGGTACATATCACCGCCATCTACGGCCTGATGATTTCCGGTCTTATCCTCGAAGACATCTGCGACAAGACGAACGCCCAAGGGCAAAAAACAGAATAAAGAATCAGAAAAACTGATTTCCATGATGATATTTCGCATTTATTTTGTACATTTGCAGTCCAAACGGCCCCGTAGCTTAGCTGAATAGAGTGTCAGATTCCGGTTCTGAAGGTCATGGGTTTGAATCCCATCGGGGTCACTATATTATTTTTTTCAATAAAAAACATCACAACATCGCTGTTGCCCTGTTTATGGGGGTTTTAGGCGACAAGTAACGTCATAAAACCCCACAGAAACGTCACGGAAGAAACAGTTGCGCTTTGGCAACGTTTCCAATGTGTTTTGCAAGGTTACCATCCGTTTCTTGGAAATCTTATCTTTCTTATTACCAATAGTTTACGCCATACCGTGAAGTTGTGACGTATATTCCATCCGAAATTTCTGATTGGAGGCAGTACAAAATTGTCAAAAAACAGTCAGCAATTTTACAAAGCGTCCCCGTAACAACATTACAGCGGCTGTGTAGACACTCTACAGCGGTGGTGTAATCAAGACAATAACACTTTTATCTATTGCGGATAGATAAAATCATAGATTTTTATCTATTACGAATAGATAAAACGCAAAAAAGCACCGTGCATTCTCTATTGCACGGTGCGCTTTTCTTATTTGATTTGTAACAATGACAAGGGCGCATTCCCTATGAGTGGAAGTACGCCCGCTGTCTTGTATTATGCGTATTATCCCCCTAAGAATAGAATTAGAAAAAATATCCTCATTTTTTTAATGATATTCTTGTTTAAATGTAATTTATATATTACCTTTGCATCTATGAAATATAGAGAAGTAACAACCTATAAGTCCTATTTTGAGGATTTCTTTAAGGAGCAATCTTCTAAGGTCCAAGATAAGATTATTAAGATTCTTGACCTTATAGAGCAGGTTGAACGGATTCCCGTTACCTATCTTAGGTACATTGAAGGTACAGATGGACTATTTGAGGTTAGAGTTATACTCAATAGAAATATCTTCCGCGTATTTTGTTTCTTCGATGACAATAGACTAATAGTGCTACTAAGTGGATTCAGAAGAAGACGCAGAAGACGCCTAGAAAAGAAATTGAGCGCGCCGAGCGGATAAAAGCAGAATATTATAATGACAAAAAGAAAGGAGCATAATATGGAAACAAAAACATTAGACCAGATTAAGGACAAATATTATGGTACTGCTGGCACTCCAAAGCGAGATAAATTGGAGAGCGAAATGGCAGCACTACGTATTGGAGTAAAACTTCGTGCTGCACGCGAAAGTTTAAACATGACTCAGCAAGAACTTGCCGTGAAACTAGACAAGAAGCGTTCCTTTATCTCAAAAGTTGAGAATGATAGTGAAAATATCACGTTGAAGACGCTTTTTGATATTGTTGAACGTGGACTTGGCGGTAAACTTCGAGTTGAAGTTCAGTTTTAACTTCTATGAAGCCACTGTTCCTATTGTGCTTGCTTCTCATTCCAAGCACTGAGGATAAGAGGATACAAATCTAATTCGTTTAATCTAATAGTATCCATCTCAAAAAAGACGCACCGTGCATTCTCTATTGCACGGTGCGCTTTTCTTATCTGATTTGTCACTCTACGTTACTCAGGTGCACCCGAAGCGAGGGCCGGCACATCGGTTGTCTTATCCGTGCCAGCCTTAAAATGGAAGTTACAAAGCTTAGAAGCAGTGGAAGCATGATTCGTGTTCACCGTTTTCTGTCACTCTTCCAAAGCACTGACGCGCTTGGCGAGCGCATTGATGTCGTCGTCATAATCTTTGCAACTGCCCAACAGGGTGAGCATGGCGATAGCCGCCAACGTGCATTTCAGGATGTTTCTCATACTTTTTTGGTTTTAATTAATATTTTAGACTTTCTTTCGAAATAGATGTATGCTAAAAAAGGATGAGCAAATATATAAAAAAAACAAAAGCGACAGAATTTTAATGTCTTTTGATTCTGCCGCTTTTGTCGTTAAAACACAACTTTGTAGTTTTGACAATCCGTTTTTGTGCTTTTTTCAAAAAAATTGTTATTTTAGCATCTGCCGTCATCAGGAAGAAACCGAACTTTCCACACCTTCTTCTTTTCTCCATCGTGCAGGAGACTTACCTTCTTTTTCCTTGAAAACCTTGGTAAAATTACTTGGTGACAGGAATCCACACATCTCGGAAATGGCATTGACAGTCAGTTCGGGATGCTCAAGTAGCATACGTTTCGCATATCTGATACGAAGTTGAGCGATAAAATCACGGAAAGTAGT
>NZ_CALMHT010000132.1 GCF_937863835.1 uncultured Prevotella sp. | reverse complement strand
ACGTTTCTTCCGTCGACGCCACCGTACCGCTGCCGCTCTGGCTGCCCCATGTGCCTGATGCACCGTTGTTGGTAGCACCTGTACTGTTGCCGCCTGTCCAACTGTTGGAAGTGCCGCTCTGACTGGTGCCCGTCGCCGTACCCGAAGAGGAGGTGCCGCTGCTGCTCTGGCTGCCCCATGTGCCCGAAGCACCGTTGTTGGTGGCACCTGTTCTGTTGCCGCCTGTCCAACTGTTGGAGGTGCCGCTCTGATTGGTGCCCGTCGCTGTACCCGAAGAGGAGGTGCCGCTGCTGCCGTTGCCCCATGTGCCGCCCGAGTCGCTGCCGCCCGTAGGGTTGGCCGTGCCCGTGCCGCCGTTCCATGAACCGCTGGCTGTCTCGTGGGTGCCCGTCGCCGTGCCAGAAGAAGTGGTGCCGCTGCCGTCTGCCGTCCACGAGACCGAAGCGTTAGGCACGGCGAGTCCCGTGTAGGTGGCGCCGCCCCAACTGCCAGCTGTGCCCGTCTGGCTTGTGCCGTTGGCTTCGCCTGAACCTGCAGAACCCGACGTGCCTGTCCCCCAACTGCCGCCTGAGCCGTTGCCCGCCGTAGGGTTGGCTGTGCCGCCGCCGTAACCCCATGAGGTGGATACGGCGGTCACCGTCACCTTGGTGTTGGCGAAATCGATGTCATATATATATTTGTAACCTGCCCCGAATTGGGCTTCGCCCGTGCCCGGGGTATACACGAATGTCTTTTGAGTACCGTTGTATGTCGCTATGAACTGAAGGAATTCGTTGCCGCTCATGTCCTGAGGGATGATGAGGGCCGTAAAAGTGGCGAGATAGCCGCTAGCCGTACCGCTGAGAGGTTGCATCGCCACGAGCGTGGCATTTCCGATAGACCATGATGCTGCAGCTGGAGAACCGCTGTAACTGAAAGTGCCCACATTGGCAGCCTTCAGACGGACACTGGTGATACCGGAAGCCGAGGTGACGGAACCGTCGCTGCTCTTCAGACGGATGAATATCATCGACGTCTCGTGGGCAAAGGTCAGTGTGGTAGACTGCCCTTTGGTGGCAGTCACCGCAGGCGAATACAGAAAGTCGTTCGTCTGCATGTACGATGCCTGGCTCTGATCGGTGGCTACACTCCATGAAGCGGGAAGCGTGGTGGTATATGTACCGCCGCCGTAGCTCCATGCCGTAACGGTCTTCGTGGTCTCGTCGTCGCCCCATGTGATATTGCCCGTCATCGCACCTGTGGAGGCATTGCTGACGGTATACTGATATGCGGTACTGTTAGAACCGTCGAGTACGGTCACGATGTCGCCCACCGTCCAGGCGTTGTCTGAAGCGGTAGTGCTGCGGGTAGCTAACCCGCTCACTACCGCCGCCTTCAGTTCCAACGGACTTCCGTCGTGAGACTCACCATCGGTGACGCCATCCGACGAGCAGCCTGTCAGCAGCACTGCCGCCATCAGCAGCAGGAGCACCGACATACAACCGCTTGTTATGATTCTTGTCCGTTTCATTGTCTTTAAACTTATTTTACTATTAACCAATTATTGATCGTCTGATTAAATAAATGAGAGTCGTTCACTGTCAGTATGATTACTGCTGAGTGGCCGTACCTGTCTGATCAGTTGTGGTTCCCCAGTTGGTAATAGAAGAAGATACCTTGATGCCTGTAGCTGATACTGTGATGGTGTATTTATAGTCGTTACCTCCTGCAAAGGTCATACCTGTCTCAGGTGTTGAAGGGATGGAATATACATATTCCGTAGTTCCTATCGTAATCTTGATAAACTGCGTATTGATGGCCAATGTCTGCGGGATGATGATGGCGCTGGACGACGAAATCGTGTTTTGTTCAGCGGTCTTTGCGATGACGGTACCTGTAGCCACGCCCTCGCCATTCGTTACAGCAACAGTTTTGGTGGTCAGATCGAAGGTGGAACCAAGATAGGTGTTGAGTAGTTCTATCTTTGCCGTCTTCAACTGGGCTTCCGTGATTGTCGGAGTAGCATCAGGCTGGAGAGAGACGGTTATCTTTGCAAGACTATGGGTAAAAGCCAAATTCTGTGTCGTTGTCGTGCTGGCTGTCGTTATCTTATCGGCGCAAATCAGGTCGCTTGCCAGATAATTGGCATCAGCTGACTGGTCCGGTTTTACCGAGAAAGAAAGGGCATTTATTTTTTCTACTTGATATTCGGTATTTACAGGAGCATAAGCATAGATATCAACCTGATCACCATTAACAGGATAATAGATAGGTGTTGCGATGGATAAGGCACCTGCACCATTTGAAGTGAAAGAGGAATTCCAATACCCTACATAATCGGAAGCAGGACCTAAAGCAATGGTACCGGTTGGGAATACGCATACACCTACCTGAACACCGCTTACGATTTGTGTGCCTTGCAGGTCCGTAGCCGCACGGGTGGTGGCTTTACTTAGCGTATTAGAGAGGGTTACGGCAACAGGAT
>NZ_CALMHT010000131.1 GCF_937863835.1 uncultured Prevotella sp. | reverse complement strand
ATAAAGGGCTCTGGCGGAATAAGTATCTCAAAAAATATAATTATTAGAACCCACCTTAAATTTGTAACAAAAGAAATGAGGCGCATTCCGCATAAAGGGTTCTGGCGGAACAAGCAACTCAGAAAAACGTAATTATTAGAACCCACCTTAACCTAAATCTTATTACCTTATATTTAACTCTTATTTCAATTCATCTGTGTTCAAATTCGGGTCCATCGGCGCAGTAGTGAATACGAAGTAGTCACAACTGATATCCATGTCAGCACCTTGATAGTTACCGCCCAATATCTGGACCTTGAAATCAAATGGTGCAGAAGATGTCCATCCGCTCAGGTCACCTTCTCCCGGAACGACCTTGATAGAGCGCCACTGCCAAGCATTGTTTGTCGGATTCACCTGATAGTCATCGCCATAACCCTGACTCTTCATCAGATTCATCCATCCAGAACCCATACAAGGTTGTACATATCCACCCTTTGAGCCTGTATTAACGAGGAAGTTGATCCATACTCCATTCTGATAAACTGTCGGGTCAAGAGCAGGACACTTGGTCACAGCGATAACCTTCTTACTCCAGTCGGTAGAACTTGCACCGGAATAGTTGGCATACTTGTTTCCCTGACTATTTCCGGTAAGAGCTGAGTTGGAACCAGTAGCGACCAGATTAAACTGACCGGCTTCATAACTTGTTGCGTCTGTCTCTGCATCCCAAGCTACTGTCGGATTCAGAGGTCCATCCGTAATCATCACCTGATCTACAGCTATGTCAAATGGAGTACCATTCACATTACCACCGCGGAACTGAACACCGATCTTATCAAGTTTACCAAGTACGAGCGGGAAACCGAGTGTAGTCAGATCATACGAACGCCATTCCCAGCCACTGGTCTTGCACTTATAATCATCGCCATATCCGAATGCTCCTGTGAGATGTCTGTCCTGTTCGCCATTTGCAGCATCTGTTAAGATTGGCTGTACATAACCTGTACTTCCATAAGTATTGATAAGCATTGTAATACAAGGATGATGATATGAAGAAAGATCGAAGCCAGCACCATTATTATCATTGTTGATCTTACAGTAAGTGCCGTTCCATCCGTCTCCGGATGCAGCCGTTACACGGAAAGCTTTTCCGAACATTCCCTGAACTTCTTTCATCGTACATGTTGCGGCATCGCTACCGTTTGTAACAGAATATTTAGAGTCGAAGCTCAATATCATCAATGTCTGTTTAGGCATGTATGTATCAGAAGGCTTTACGACTTCTATTTCTGGTGAAGTCTGCTTTTCTCCGGCTTTCGGTGTCACCTCGATAGTAACCTTCTCACCGATTTCAAGTTCCACTGCCGAAGAGGCATAGTCGGCTTTTGAAGCCGAAGCCGCACCATTCAGACCAACCACTGTACTTTTCAGTTTCACTTCTTTGAGCAGGTCCATGTTGTCACCCTTGAGAGTGAAAGGTTTTCCTTTTTCAATCTGACTAGGCCACGTTGCGACCACAGCTGGATAGAACTGAGGTGTAATAGTGAGGTCTGAACTGAACTCGCGGTTATACTTGTTCATCAGGACGATATTGCCCGCGTCGATAGTACGCGGTACTTTGACAATCATCGATGTTCCGTTTTCGTCTATCGAAACCGTTTTCATTGTAGCAGTACCCACAGAAACGGATGTCACTGTGTTCAGATTCTCTCCCGTCAGTGTTATCTCATCATCCACAAACGGCGTGTTGTTCGACACGGCAGTGACTTTGGCAGCCGGCAGGTTGATGTCGTAATCCGAAGAAAAGGAATCTTCGCTGCAACCGCTGAAAGTGAAAGTTGTAACTGCGGCAGTTAAGAACATTAATATCTTTATACTTTTCATAATTAATACGTTTAATAATTAATAACCAGGATTCTGTTCCAATCCCCATGCCTGCACTTCTGTCAATGGCAACGGCAGTACATATACTTTATTTCCGTCTGGTCCTTCCAGACTCTTTGACTCGAGATTTGTCTTAATACCGGTGAAATAGGTGTTTACCGCACTTCTGTAAGAATTGGCATATACCTGACCGGCTGCTCGTTTCGTTTCCTTCTCTGCCTGCATGTTATTAATGAAACGGCCTGTTCTCATCAAATCATAGAAACGTAGCTGTTCCATTGCCAGTTCTACACGGCGCTCATGCCAGATGGCATCGAGCAAACTCTGACCTGTAACCGAACTCTTTACATCGGGCAGAAGGGTTGTCGTAGACGACGGTGCTGCACTGTAGTCTTTTTTACCTTCCGAGTATCCCATACAGTACGTACTGTTGCGGGCACGCTGACGGACCATATTCACATACTCACGAGCCTCAGCTTCTTTCTGCAGATGATAAGCAGCCTCTGCGTGCATCAGCAGTACATCAGCATAACGGATAATCTTGATATTTCTTTCAGAAGCTTTTGCCAAAGCTGGTTTCACTGGCAGCGCTGCCTTACGGTTGAGCCAGTCTGAACCCATTTCATTACGATCGTACTTTTTCTTTTCTCCATAGAGGATACCACTATTATAGTCAGGACCGTATATAGTACATGACAGACGTGGGTCACCATCTTCAAATTCAGCCACCAAATCAGCTGTCGGATTGTTGAATCCCCATCCTGAATCATCTTTTCTGTTTCCCTGGAAATTATAGAAGTTTGTACCTATCGAACCTGGTGCCAAATCTGTTGAACCTACACCGAATTGGACTTCAAATACCGACTCGTCGTTGTTCTTGTTTTCAGTTTCCCATAGAGTAGCGTAATTTTTCATCAACTGATATTGTCCCGACTTAATCACGTCGTTAGTCAGATCATACACATCCTGCCATGTCACAGTCGTATTGTCTTTGTCTGTACCTATCTGATACATATAGACACGTGCCAGTAGAGATCTTGCAGCCCCTTTGGTGGCACGTCCTGTCTCTGAAGCAGCATATCCGCTCTTCTCCGGCAACAGTTCTATCGCCTGTTTCAGGTCGGTTGCGATCTGTGTGTACACCTCGTTGACAGATGAACGTTTGATGCTTCCGAAATCAGAAGGTTTTACAGAACTGGTAAACAATGGTATAGGACCATAGATACGTACAAGATACCAATTGAAGTATGCTCTGAGGAAGAGGGCTTCACCCATCAGACGGTTGCGAAGGGATGCGTCCCATGTAGCGCCGCTTAATCCTTCGATGGCATAGTTAGCTCTCGACACGCCCCAAAAGCCGTGTATCCAGAACGCACCTGCCTGAGCGTCGGATGACGTGGCAGTACCACCGACTAGTTGTAGCAATGAGTTGAAATCGGCATCATTACTGCCTTTTTCGGCATCGTCGGAAATCAGATCACCGACAAAGAAATCATGATGATGAGCCATCCATTGACCGTCAGGACCTGCGCCCTCGTCCAACTGCAACATATCATAAACGCCATTGACGGCATAAATACCATTATCGGAACTGCTGAAGTAGTTGCCACTGTTCTCGGAACCTTGCGGAGTCAAATCCAGAAAGTCGTTACAACTTGTCATTAATAAAATCAATGACAAACAAACTGTATATCCTATTATTTTTTTCATTTCTTCAAATTATTAAAATGTTACATTTAGTCCAAAAGAGTATGTTCTTGGTTGAGGATAGTTACACATATCTACACCATAATACAATGGACTTCCGTAAAGTCCGAAGATTTCAGGGTCTAGACCTGAATATTTGGTCAGTGTACATAAGTTGTCTACTGTAGCATAGATTCTCAGACTCTTGATTCCGGCTTTCATTGTCAGCGTTTTCGGTAATGTGTAGCCGAGTTGTACCTGTTTTACTCTCAGATAAGAACCGTTTTCCACCATTCTGTCGCTGAAAGTCTCGTCGTTCTTGTTAGGGTCAGCCTTGGTGAAACGTGGACAGTTGCCGTTTGGATTGTCTACGCTCCAATGGTTAACAGCCATATCTCTGCTGACATTCGTTTCGAACATTCTGCTCGAATAGAGGGCCTGATACATCGAGTTGACGATTTCATTGCCCAGTGAGTAGTTCATAAATACAGTGAGATCGAAGTTCTTGTAACCCAGATTGATATTGATACCACCTGTGAAGTCGGGACTGCCGCTGCCGAGATATGTCATATCGGCTTCCGTTATCTTACCGTCATCGTCACGGTCGAGATACTTCACGTCTCCTAATTCAGGACGTACACCGCCCAGACCGACAATCTGTGCACCGGCACTGTTGACATAAGCGTCAAGATCAGCCTGTGTCTTAAATATACCGTCTGTCTTATATCCGTAGAAGTAAGCTATTTCTCTGCCTTCCTCTGTCATTGTCGTGTTACCCATACGACCTACACCGCCTGAACGGATCGGGTCACCACCGGCAAGACTGGTCACCTTGTTCTTAATCCATGTCGTATTGAAACCGAGACTATAGTTGAAGTCACCGATACGGTCCTGGTAATTGATACTGAACTCGATACCTTTGTTCTCCATCGTACCTGCGTTCACACTCGGTCGTTTCTTACCGGCATAAGTAGGAATAGGACGGCTCAATATCATATCCTTTGTCTTACGAACGAAGAAGTCGATGCTACCGTTCAGTTTATTGTTGAAGAATCCGTAATCTACACCCACATTATATTGTTCTGCCGACTCCCATGTAAGTTCGGTGTTAGCCAACTGCTGTTGTACGGCACCTGCTACAGGCAGACCGTTCAAGGCATAATTGTAACCTGAGACGACACTCGAAACATAATCGAATTCACCTGCACTCGACTGGTTTCCGACCAAGCCCCAACCTGCGCGCAGTTTGAGTACCGGTATCAGATTGGTCAGCGGTTGCATAAACTTCTCATTAGAGATATTCCACCCTGCCGAGAATGAAGGGAACCAACCCCAACGTTTCTCTTGCATAAAACGTGAAGTTCCGTCGACACGTATCGTACCAGTAAACAGATATCTGTTATCCCATGAGAGATTGGTGCGGAAGAATCCTGATTCGAGACGGCTCTGTCCTTTGCCGCCGCCCAAATCAAATTTGACGGCATCTTTGTGTGCTCCGAGGTATTGCAGATCAGCGTCTTCAGGTACATCATAACCTTTCGCCCAGATATCACTCGATTCGTTCGCCTGCATTTCCATACCAAGTGTGGCATTGATGTTCATTTTGCTGACAGCACCGTTGTAAGAGAAATAGTTGGTTGTAGACCAGTTGTTCACTGTATTGCGGCTCTGATACAGAGTCTGTTCGTCGTTCTTCTGTGTGGCTGTGATATAATAAATCGGACTGAAGTTTTTGTTATCAGAGAACATATATGTTTTGCCAAACTGAGCGCGGAACGAGAGTCCCTTGATAAACAGATCATCTATCTGCAGGAAGAAATTGCCGATGAAACGGTTTTCGGATGTCTTATTGTAACCGTTCTGCCAGATAGACAGAGCAGGGTTCTTCTGAGAAGGAGAATAATAGACCTGTCCGTAGAAATTGGTGTATGTGTCCCATGCAGCCGAAATAGGATCAGAGCGGAGTGCACCCGGAATGGCGCCACCATAGAAGTCACTCTCCTGACTACCCGGTTTACGATACCATACATAGTCCATATTCAGACCTATCTTAACATGCTTTGACAATGTGAAGTTATTGTTCGAATGGAACATGAATTTCTCCAGTTTGGAACCTTTGATGATACCATCTTCGTTAGAATATGTCACACCGTGGTTATAACTGTAGAGATCACCCGATCCCTGAACCGTCGCACTATAACGCTGAGAGATTGCTGTACGTGTAATCTCCTTCTGCCAGTCGGTTCCTTTCAGATAGTTGCCGGCTTTCTCGCTGTCGAGTATATATTGTACTAAAGGATGGCTAGCTGCAAATTCATCGTCTGAAGAACCAGACTGCACTTCGCGCCATGCGTGTGCGAACTGTGTAGCATCTGCCATTTCTATCGTTTTGGCAATCTTGGAAATACCAAAATAAACATTAGCCTGAAGTTCCATCTTCGCACCTTTGGCGCCCGTCTTTGTCTTCACCAGTACAACACCGTTTGCACCACGTGAACCATAGATGGCTGTAGCCGAAGCATCCTTGAGCACCTCCATACTTTCGATGTCGGTAGGCGCGATATGACTGATGTCACTTACGGGGAAACCGTCTACTATATAAAGTGGATCAGAATTGTTGATAGTTCCGATACCACGTATTCTTACTGTTGCACCGGCACCTGGAGCACCTGAGTTGGATATGACGTTCACACCTGCCATACGACCTTCCATAGCCTGTACGGCATCCAGTGTGGATACTTTCTTCAGGTCGTTGACATTCACTTTGCCCACACTACCTGTCAAGTCGCTCTTACGCATCACACCGTAACCCACTACGACCACTTCGTCAAGGTTGCCGTTCGCGCTCTTTAATACAATGTCCAACTTCGTACGTCCTTTGACCATTGTCTTAAAGTCTTCATAGCCTACATAACTCACTTTGAGTTCACTGTTCCTGTCAGCTACAATTTTGAATTCACCGCTAAGATCAGTAACTGCGGTAACTGTCTTACCTGCGCTCTTCGCAATAATCGAAGCGCCGATAAGTGTTTCTCCATTCAGATCTCCGCCTCTGACGCTTCCCGTAATCTCTATATTCTGAGAAAATGCCAAGGAAGGAAAAAGAGCGAGGATCAATAACAATTTTAGAAAATTGAATTTGGTCTTGTTTCCCATTTTTTTAAATTTTAAGTTATAAATAACGATAATAAGTCATCAACACACATCTAGATTTATCGCCGCAAAATTAGATTAAATAATATTTAGGTCCACATTCAAATGTATTCTAGTCTTATTGATTTGTATTCACGATACATTTAATATGTAATTCGAATACATTTGATACTATATTGACCATCAAATCACACTGGGTATTAAAATTGAAGGCTGCGGCTTGAAATTTTTCCATCTCACTGCCAAACGCACACTGAATGTGTCTGATTTATTATACGAATGTATCATGAATACAAATCAATAAGACTAGAACACATTTCGTTACATGCCTATACATTATTTAATCTAATTTTGCGGCGGAAAACAAAAATGATCAACCGAACTCGATTCTAAATTATCTAAATAAAAGTAACAACAGAAAATTAAGACCAAATTAAGTGATGAAGAAGAAGTATTCTAAACCAGTAACAGAGATTTTTGCTATGTATATCGAAGGCATCATGCGAGAAAATTCGTGGAAGCCTGGCGACCAAAGCGGTAGCATGAGTATTATAAACGGGCAACCGACAGGCGATCCGGAACACAAAGGATGGATAAACCATCCTGGTGGTCCTGAACCAGTATTTAAGGCCAAAAGCACGAGTCTTTGGGGCGAATAACCAAAATAACCAACTAAGAAGAAAGGAAAGATTATGAAAAAGATAAAATTACTTTTTATTGTCCTAATGCTTTTGATGTTAGGAAACTCGTATACGACTTCTGCCCAAACGATAGATATCGATTGGTCTAACTATGCTAGAAATATAGACAATATTATAACCAATGATGTCTCTCATCCTCAGTATGTTTATCTATACAATGTCAAAAGCAAGCAATTTATCACAAGTGGTAAAAGGTATGGCATGCAGAGTATCATGACCAATGTCGGTATGAAATTCTATATCACCAAAGATAATGAATTTTACTATGTTCATTCCAATGTTACAACACCTGACACAGGTAATGGTACTTGTCTGTCTATATCTGAGGGTTATGTCTATGTAGACCGGTCAGATTTGATATATTGGCATTTTTATAGGGCAGCCGGCAACGAGACCAATCCAACATACAAAATCCTATATGGAAAAGATTGCGAAGACTGGATAGGAAATGAAAAACATAACTGGAACGGTTATTGTTTATACCAAGATGATGTGTTGAAACTAAATTCGTCATACATCAACGATAATAGTTGTGACTGGATGATTATCACAAGAGATGATTATCTTACCGTTACTGCCGACAAAAAATACTGGCAGACACAGATAGACGTTACGGGGCTTCTTGACGACTCCCGATTTGACAGGAACAGTAATGATGCTAAATCATGGAAGTGGGGTAACGGGGATACTGGAGAAGTAGAGAATAACAATACATCACACGCTATCGGTGTAGCAGAAGCGAAAGACAAAGGCGGTGCCGCATCCAAAGCGGGCATCGATTATGGACAATATTTCGCTGCCGAAATAGACCACAAAGTGAGCTCCCTCAGTCAGAAGGTTACAGGCCTAAAAGAAGGTATCTATAGAATCACCTGTCAGGGTTTCTATTACAATAATGGAGATGATAATGATAATTCATACTTATATGCGAATACTAATACTAAAACGACAGGCGGTAAAAAATATAGCGGTGACGAATCATCTATATTATTAAATACATATACCAAGAATTTCGAACAGAAGGTGACGAATTTCTATAATAATAAAGCTAATACTTTTACACATAACAGGAACCTCGTCGCCGGTAAAATATTCTTGGATGGCAAAGAGACCAACTATCTCAACGAGGTATATATATATGTACACGAGGGACAAACTCTGACATTCGGACTAAATAAGAAAGCCGACAACGGTTACGCTTTCGTAGACAACTTCAAACTGTTCTATTGCGGTAAGAATGAAATTTATCTCAATGAGGAAGGTACAGAAGAGAGTTTTCAGGCAGACAACATAAATTACCCTTATCCTTGCCGCCTGAATTATCGCCGCGCTTTCACTTTGGGAAAATGGAACGCCATCGTACTGCCTATCAGCCTTTCGGGTTCTCAGGTAAGAGCTGCATTCGGTGAAGATGCCCAATTGAGCAAACTCGTAGGTGTCGATCCAGCACGTAAGTCTCAGATTCTGTTTAAGACAGTCAATCTTGGCACTAGCGGCATTGAAGCCGGAGAGTGCTATGTAATAAGGCCGACAAAAGGACCTTCCGTTAAAATGAATGATCCTTATACATTTAATAACAATAATAATGATTGGAGAATATACGGTCCTCTGTATCAGATAGAAGGTGTGACAAAGAAAGCCGGTTCACCTACAAAAGTGCAAAAAGAATACACGACAACAAAAGGAACTTTAATTTTCGACGGTTACTATTATCAGACAAGCACTACGAAAGACGAGAATGTTTATTACGTTAATGGGGGAAATATGTACTATGACAATAAGGGTGGTTTCACTATCTACGCTACCCGATGGACCCTGAAAGACAAAGCCAATCCAGGAGCCAAGTATACATTCAACATTGACGGTATAAACGAAAGCGTCACGGCTATTCAGAACATCAATGCGGATGGAAACACCGACATTGCGACATCCAATACGGTTTACAACCTCAACGGCCAGGTGGTCCGCACGAATGCCACCTCTCTCGAGGGTCTGGCAAAGGGAATCTATATCGTAAACGGTAAAAAATATATCGTAAGATAATCATATTCCACAGCCGTTTACAGATTACAATTATGCAACGAGTCACCTTCACAATTATAAGAAGGCGACTCGTTTCTATTTATTTCTATTTTGCACATTCATCCTTACCGCACCTTCGCATACAGTATTGTTTCAGATTCGATTTCGGCACATCACCCGCAAACACGAGCTTGAAGCCGTATCGTTCATACATGGCGATAGTGTGCTCTTCGTAAGTTTCAAGATAACAGGAAGCATGAATGCGGTCCATATATTGAAGTATCGGCAGCATGAGTTTTGACGCCACATTCTGGTGTTGATATGCCGGGTCAACGGCAAAGTCGAACAGATACCACGTATTCTCATCCATATATTTATTTTTGAGCATTCTAGAATAGTTCTCTGTCCGTATAATTCGCCACAGTTTCAGAAAGAACCTCAAACAGCCTTGCCACAGAAAATTCAGGTCATTGACGGCAACGGCACGAGGGGGCACCCAGACCATGATTCCTTTCACCTCATCACTGTCAGCGAAAGCGATAACACTTTTTGTAAAAGAATATATATTAGCATGCCATAACCAATACACGAATTTGCGGTCTTTTCCACCACCGAAATAATCCATCAGACTATCACCGATGTACGCATTTGTATTACAACGAACGAACTTTTCTATGTTTTTATGGTTTAAAAAACAAAGATGCTTAATCTCTGGTATATTATTTCTCATACTTTTAGATGTAATCTATTTGCAAAGATATACAATTATTCCTAATTTGCAATGAAAAAAGAGATTTTTTCTGATTTTCCGAAATATTTGTTTTTATACCATGAAAACTTTAAAGGAACATCAGGGGACTCCGATAGCTCGGGATATAATGCAGGATAAAGTTCGGGATATATTTGGCATAAATCCCAAAAGATTTTTACAATCTGAAGGAGCAGGTGAATTGCCATAATATAAATGTTGAGTCAATCCTAAATGATGCCTTTGTTGATAAAGGTATGCCACTGTTCTGCAAGAATAGTGAGATAAATAAGGCAATTGAATAAAATTATCGAAGGAAATAACATAGGTTTTCAAATGGAAAATCTACAGGATTCCTTCTCCTGAAAAATTTGTTTTGATTTTGCCTCCACCCTCCACTGAGGGCAAAATCAGCTTTATATCCTTTTGATT